>JASGLU010000062.1 GCA_030156825.1 Candidatus Atribacteria bacterium
TAGATTCCTGATAAATACATTCAGGAATGACGGACAAAAGGTTATTTTAGTGACAAAAAAGAAAGGGGTTTACAAGGGGGAATCCTTTCCCCCTTGTACCGAGGAACGTTTTTTCCCTCGGTTGTATTTGTTTTATCTTTTCGGGGGGTTTAAGGGGGGGGCTTCGCCCCCCTTTATTGCCGTTTATAGGATAGACCCCTACCCTATATGGAATTATAACCAAATTACCCCCCTACCATTCCCGAGAATTAATTTTCCAAACCTTAAGTGGTCACCGGGCTGAAGAAGGAAAAACTAATTTTCTATTTTGCCACCGGTTGACACCCAGCTCACCTTTTGTAAAACTATAGAGGGAACCCCCTGTGAGCGAAAGATGTCTGCTACATCTTTTTGTAGTTCCTGATTCCAGGGTTGGTTGAGAAAAAGGATAACCGTCGGGCCGGACCCACTAACTACCGCTCGCCCCCGATCGGTGCTCTCCAGATAGGACTTCACCTCGGTGAAACCTTTGATATAGCGCCCCCGGTAGGGTTCATGAATCCTATCTTCCAAAGAACAAAAAAATCCCAGGCGGTCTTTTAACAACACACTCCTCACCAGATAAGCTAAGTGGGAAAGAGAGAAAACCACTTCTGCTCGCGGATAGCTCAAAGGAAGAACCTGCCTCATCTTGGAAGTGCTCAGAGGATAAGGGGGGATACAGGCAACCATCTCTATATCGGGAAAAAAGGAGTGGCTGGAATAAACCAACTGCTCATTTTGCCTGAAAGACATGGTAAATCCCCCCAAAAAAGCAGGAACCACATTGTCCGGGTGACCTTCAATCTCGGAAGCCAGCTGAATCATTTCCTTCTCGTTTAACACCCCTCCCGCTATCGCATTAGCTACCAAAACTCCCGCCACTATACAAGCTGCACTACTTCCCAGGCCTCGAGAAACAGGTATTTCGTTTTCGGCTTTTACTATAAGCCCTTTTGGCGGGAAATCAATTCTCTCCCATACTCTTTTTACTGCTTGAAAAAAGAGGTTGTTCTGGTTCAGGGGAAGGTGTCCCTCGCCCTGACCCGAATGATGAATGGAAAACCCACTTGCTGTTTCTTCTACCCAAACCCGGTAAAATAAGTCAAGTGCCAACCCCAGAACATCGAATCCACAGGATAAATTGGCAGTGGTAGCCGGAACGCTTGCTTTGATTGTCATACTTTTTCCTCCAACCCTAAATGTTTCACTATTTCTTTCCGGGAGGCAGAAACCCGTTCAATTTTTCCCCCGATCTCCTTTATAGCGATATCCGGGTCTTTCAAACCGTGACCGGTGAGAACACAGACCACTTTTTCTTTTCCCAAAAAATAGCCTGCCTGCGATTTTTTTATCACTCCTGCCACCGAAGCTGCCGAAGCTGGTTCCACAAAAATGCCCTCCTCTTCAGAAAGCAGGCGCTGGGCAGCGAGGATTTCTTCATCGGTTACCGACTCAATCAACCCTTCCGATTCATTTTTGGCTTCTACTGCCCCCTGCCAGCTGGCAGGGTTACCAATCCGAATAGCAGTAGCTACTGTTTGCGGGTTTTCCACCGGCCGGCCTAAAACCAGGGGGGCAGACAGAGCCGCTTGAAAACCTAACATCCGGGGAAGCGATTTAATCTTGCCCAATTGGTACCACTGTTTAAACCCCTTCCAGTAAGCGGTAATGTTACCCGCATTGCCTACCGGCAGGGCCAAACAATCGGGAGCTTCTCCCTCCAACCACTCCACCACCTCAAAGGAAGCTGTCTTTTGCCCCTCAATCCGATAGGGATTAATAGAATTAACCAAAGCCACCGGATAGTTGGCGGTAATAAAGCGGACTATTGCCAGAGCCTGGTCAAAGTTTCCCTCCAACGCCAACACCCGAGCACCATGCATTAGTGCCTGAGACAACTTACCCAGGGCAATTTTACCCTCCGGAACCAGCACAATACAGCTGATGCCAGCCCTTTTGGCATAAGCGGCCGCGGAAGCCGAAGTGTTACCGGTAGAAGCACACATTACCACCGATCGACCCTCTTCTTTGGCTTTGGCCACGGCCATCACCATCCCTCGATCCTTGAAAGAGCCGGTGGGATTCATCCCTTCAAATTTGAAAAAAAGCGCTCCCAGATTTAGCTTTTTTTCCAGATGATAGGACCTGATTAAAGGGGTGTTGCCTTCTTGCAAAGTCAAAGCCGGTGTTTTATCGGTTACCGGAAGATATTGAGAAAAATAAGAAATTACTCCTGGCCAGATCAATTCTAAAGCCTCCTTTTATAGTTATCTCAAAAAGTTTATATAACTTCCTTTCTTTTATAAGAGAGGTTGTCTTGTTCTCTCTTGGGGAATGAGAGTGGTTAACAGCTTTCACACTGCCCCTCTTCTGTTCCCAAATACAAAACTTGAGAAGCCCGACTACCATAACGGTAAACAGTAATTCCCTTGCATCCTAATTCATGAGCCAAAAGAAAGGCAGAAACAACTTTTTCCGGAGTGGAATTCTCCGGTAAATTGATAGTTTTCGATACCCCGTTATCCACGTATTTTTGGAAAGCAGCTTGCATTCTAACCTGGAACTCGGGCGGAATCTCCTGTGAGGTTAAAAAAAGGTTTTTTAAATCCTCCGGAACCCCCGGAATGTCACCTATTTTTCCGCGCCTCAGCACTTCATTCCACAGTTCCGACGGAAGGTGACGCTCACGAAAGAGACGCTCCAAATAGGGGTTCACTTCGGTAAGCTCAGCATTTTCCAGCACAAACCGTCGATAGGCTAAAGCAAAATAAGGCTCAATTCCACTTGAGCAGTGAGCAATCAAGCTAATGGTACCGGTGGGAGCGATAGAAGTCAAAGTCGCATTGCGCAAAGGGCAATTCTTTTTGGCCCATACACTCTGAGGGTAGTTGGGAAAAGTCCCTCTTTTTTGGGCCAGCTTCTGAGAAGCAAGGTAAGCCTGGGTAGAAATAAAATGCATCACTTCTTCTGCTATTTTCAGCCCGGCTTCAGAATAATAAGGAACGCCAATCTGCACCAGCATATCCACAAAACCCATTACCCCCAGGCCAATTTTCCGGTTAGATTTGGTCATATTTTCCACCTCAGGCAAGGGGTAACGACTGGCATCGATTACGTTATCCAAAAAATGGACTGCTTGCCACACTGTTTCTTTTAATCGAGGATAGTCAATCTTACTCTCCTGCACCATCTGGGAGAGGTTAATTGAACCCAAATTACAAGATTCATAGGCAAGGAGGGGCACTTCCCCACAGGGGTTGGTAGTTTCTATCTTCCCCAGGGAAGGAGTGGGATTAAATCGATTGACCGTGTCCAGGAAAATGAGCCCCGGCTCCCCACTGGCCCAGGCCCGGTCGGCCATCAGCTCGAGCAACTCTCGGGCATTGATCTTCTCCCATACCCGACCATCCCGGGGGTTGACCAGGCCCACCTCTTCTCCCTGTCTCACCTTTTCCATCTCTTCATCGGTAACCGCCACCGACAGGTTGAAGTTTTCAAGCAGACCAGGTTTGCTCTTAATCGATACAAACTCCCGGATATCGGGATGATTAAAACGCAACCCCCCCATATTGGCCCCCCGCCTTTTTCCACCTTGCTTAACCACTTCAGTGGCGGTATCAAACACTCGCATAAAGGATACTGGCCCCGAGGCTCGCCCCCCAGTAGAAGCTACTTGATCCCCCCGGGGACGAAGATGGGCAAAGGAAAAACCGGTTCCTCCTCCCGATTTATGAACCAGTGCCATCTTCTTGACCGATTCAAAAATAGAAGCCAAATCATCTTCCACTGGCAACACGAAACAGGCAGCCAGCTGTCCTAAAGGCGTCCCGGCATTCATCAGGGTGGGGGAATTGGGTAAGAAGGAAAGTGAGCCTAAAAGTTGGTAGAATTGGTTAAAACTTTCTTCCGGCTCTTCCCCATATTCCCGATCAACTTCGGCTATGGAGCGTGCCACCCGTTCCATCATCTGCCCTGGAGTTTCTTTAATTTTTCCCTCTCCGTCTCGCAGAAGATAACGCTCGCTCAGCACCCGACAAGCGTTGAGAGATAGTTTCAGGTCATCCTCCACTCCAAAAAGTTTTCGTTTAGCCTCTCGCAAATCTCTTCTCTTTTCCCGATAAAGGATATAGGCTTTCGCTACTTCCGGTAACCCACTCTCCATCAACACCTCTTCTACCACATCTTGAATCTCTTCCACCGTTGGAATTTCCCCTGCAATTTTCTGGGGCAAACGAAGCACCACTTTCTCCGCCAGTTGTTCAGCCAAAGAGAAATCAGCCTTGCCTTCGGCAAAAAGGGCCTGAAACATGGCCCGAGCAATTTTTTCCGAAGAGAAAGCTTCCGTCTTGCCGTTTCTTTTCCTCACCAACCGAAACATGCCTAAATCACTTCCCTATCGATATTTCTCTCAAAAATCAAATCAGGAGTACAACTCTCGCACCCAGTTTAAAAATTCTTCCGGTGAATAAAAAACCCGCAACACATCCAGAGAAGAAATCCGATCCCGGTAAAAAGAATCCCAGCCGGCAAACACAAAAGCCACTTTAGCCTTCTGAGCCGCTTCCCAATCCAACACCGAATCTCCAACAAAAACCACCTCTTCTGGGGTAAAATCTCCCCGTTCCATCAGCAAATTCAAACCATCCGGAGCCGGCTTGGCTCGGGGAACTTCATCCCCACACACTACTAAGTCAAAAAACGGGTCAAGTTTTAACTTTTCCAGAGTGATTTTAGCACTCCGCCGACCTTTAGAGGTAAAAAGGGCATTGCTTACCTTTTTGCTCTTTAAATACCTTAAAATATCTACCACTCCCGGGAAAAGCTCCACCAGATGATCATGGTTTTCCAGGTAAAATCGATAAAAATCCCGCAGAGCTTCCGATTTTCGTTCCTTTCCCACCATTTTCTCGATAACCACCCCTTCCGGGGGGCCATACATAGCCACTATCTCCTCCGGAGTTAAGTTTTTTCCTAAATACTTCTTTCCCACTTCCCCAAAAGCTCCTAAAAGCAGGCGGGAACTGGCAATTACAGTATTATCCAAGTCCCAGACGAAACAACGAAAGTTACCTACCCTCATCACTTCAATATCTCCAGCATCTCTTCAAGCAACAATTTCATATCTTCTTCCCGGCCAATGGTAATTCTAAGCGCATCCGGCCACTCACTAAAGTAACGAACTAAAATATTCCTTTCCTTCAGGCCTTGATAAAGGAAACCCAGGGAAGAACCCGGCAACTGAACCCAGACAAAATTAGCTTGAGAGGGATAAACCACAAATCCCATTTTTGCCAGTTCACTCGAAAACCAACTGCGAGTTTTTTTAATCTGCTCTACCCGGGCTCTGGTATATTCAATATCTTCTAAAGCCGCCTGGGCGGCTATCTGGGGCATGATTCCTACATTATAGGAATCCTTAGCTTTGATAATCCCTTGAGTCATCTCCGGCCAGGCAAAAAGAAAACCCACTCTCGCTCCGGCCAAGGCAAAAGACTTAGAAAGAGTCCGCAAAATAAGTAAGTTGGGATATTTTTTCAGAAGAGAAAGGCAGTTTTCTTCGGCAAAATCTACATAAGCCTCATCAACTACCACTGGACAAGCTGAGGCAGCAAGCACTTTTTCAACTTCCGAAATTGAAACCACGGTTCCGGTAGGAGAATTAGGATTACAAATTATTTTAAGTTTAGCCTCTCCCTGCACCAGCTCCTCCGGCAAAAGCTGGTAGTTTTCCTCAAAAGGAATCTCTTGATAGTGAGCCTCTTGCAGCAAGGCTAAAGTTCGATACAAAGTATAGGTAGGGTAAGGATAAAGCACCCGGTCCTCTTTGTCCAAAAACACCCGGAAGATTAAATTTAACAGTTCATCCGAGCCGTTACCCACCAAAATCCAATCTGCAGGAATACCATAAGTTTTCTGGGCTACCACGCGCAACGGATCGCTCAACGGAGGAGGATAAAGGGCAAGCTCTCGCTCACTGAGTCGAGCCCGAATCTGCTCAAGTACCCGGGGAGAAGGGGGATAGGGGTTTTCATTGGTATTAAGTTTAACCACCCCTTTCTCCCCAGTTTGTTCTCCGGGGATATAACCTGTCATGTTTTCTATAATTTTTCGGAAATAGCTCTTCACTTTAGCTCTCCTTTTTTACCCATTTCTTTCAGGATTTGTGTACTTCTGCCGCTTGGGTCAAACAAGGTCCACACTTCCAACAGATTACGAAATTTTCCCTGAAAATCAAGTCCATATCCCACGACAAAAATATCTGGAATCTCAAAACAGCGGTAATCAACTGGAATATCTGCAATCCTTCTTTTAGGACAATCCAAAAAAGTACAGATGCGAATGCTATCTGGCATTCTCTCCCGCAGGACCGAGAGGAGAAAGTTCAAAGTTAAACCAGTATCCACAATATCCTCTATCAATAAAAGATGCCTATTTTGTACTTCCCGGTCTAAATCTTTCTCTATTTCTACCCGGTTCAAGCCTGGCTTAAAGTGAGAAAGAGCCACAAATTCTAAATCAAAGGGAAAGGTAAAAGTTCGGGTTAGGTCAACAGTAAAGTAGACTGCCCCTTTCAGAATAGAAACAACCACCGGTTGCTCCCCCTGGTAATCACGATTTATAGCTTGCCCCACTTGTTTTACCCGGTTTTCAATTTCTACCTGGGTAATAACCCGTTCTCCCAGTTGCGCCTGTTCTTGCTCGTTCACCCGTTTTCCTCCATTCCCAGCTTCTTAAATAGATGATCAAAATCTCGAGAATAAATTACTTTAATTTTAATCTGAGGATAAAGCTTTTGCAGTTGACGCACTTTTCGATTTTTTTTATGGGTCAGCTTCTGTTTTTGGGTGGTAAGTTCAAGATAGAGGTCAAAATCGGGCAGGTAAAAATCGGGAGAGAAGGCCTCGAGTATATTACCCTCACTGTCCCATTCCAGGGGAAAAGTGCGGGGTTCATATAACCAACGAATACCATAAAAGTTTAAGACCTGAGCGAACTCTTCCTCTGAGGGATGAGCAAAGTTAACTTTTTGCTCTAAGTAGTCAACCCCAGGTCTTAAGACCGGTGCCCTGGGCTGGCTGGTGAAAGGTATAGCCTCCCCCATCGCTTGCTCAACCAGCAAACAGGCAGCATCGATGGAATACTGAGCCGCATTTATTACTAAATGATACCAACTGGGATCTTTCCAGGAAAGAGCAAATCTTTCTCGCAAAAAATTCTCCCGCTTGCGGTCATACTGAGTCAGAATCAGAGAAGCCACCGTCTGGTCCTGACCAAACCTTTGTTTGATCCTCTCTAAGCGAAAAACAATCGGGGCAACCACCAACAGGTGAAAAGCCCGGGGAGAATCGTGAAAAATCTTTTGCCCCCCTCTTCCTAAAAAAATAACCCCTCCTTCATCGGCTAATCGATTTATTACCTTCCAGACGGCCTCTATCCAAACTTTCCTTTCTTTTTCTGCCAACGGTACGTCAGAAGTGAAAGGATAGCCATTTTCCTGAAGAATCTGGGTCAAAAGTTGGTGATCCATCAGCCGAAATCCCAAACGCTGGGAGAGTTGGGTTCCAATTTCTTCTCCTCCACTCTCTTCCTCCCGGGAAAGAGTGATAATAGAAAAATCAGCGATCGCTTTCATCCCCTTTTTTCAGGTCTGCGGGAGTAATCCCCTTTCTCCAACAGAACCTTCCTAATTGTTCCCCAATCTTTTAACCGGTGGCTCCCGGTTTGGCTGCAAAAGATTGGAACAATTTTTTATCTTACTTTTTAAGTAAGTTTACAATTTATAATATTTTACCCTAAACTGAGCGAGACTAAAAATATCAACCCCGAGATAAGAAATGAGGTGGACGAATGTGAAAAAGTTTCTTATTGTTTTCTTATTTAATCTGTTTTTTTTCTTTCCTTCTTCTCTTCCCGTAGAAGCAAGCGAACGGGGGCTGTTTTTTGATTTCACTCCGGATAAAGTCTTCCGACCAATTGAGATTATATTGCAAACCAGCGGGACAATAGAATGGGGCAACCCTCCTCCCCTTTCTCTGGAAGAACTTTTGTATCAACCAGATAGCGCTCCTTTGGATGAAGCAGACCTTATTTTTATTGGATACCAAAAAGAAGACCTTCTTTTCTTTCAAATGTCCGAGCTTCCTTCCCAGCAAAAAATTTTCTCCCTGGTCAGGAAAAAGTCTGACCAGGAAAATATGATAGCCACTATCCAGAATTATCTCCAGAAATATCTCAGTTTTCACCGGGAAAACAAAATTATTTATACCTCACAGCAAACCGGAAAGAGTAAGCTTGAGCTTATTACCCCTGATGGGAAAAAAAGAACCTCTCTTTTGTCCTGCACCGATGGGTTTTTAGAAAGACCACGATTTTCACCCGATGGGCGCTGGTGTGTGTTTCAAAAAAACGATTATCACTTCCAAAAAATATTCCGCCTCGACCTTTTAACTAACGAAATGATTCCCTTAACCACTGGACTTTATCATGATTACTCCCCTTCCTTTTCCCCAGTTGGGGGGAAAATAGTCTTTGTCTCCGACCGGGAGGGAAACCCGGCTATTTACCAGATGAATGGAGACGGTTCCTCCCAAAAACCGCTGGTTACGGCTGATTACCGCCTCAACTGGCCAGCTTTCTCTCCCGACGGGCGTTACTTAGCTTACAGCGAGTTCGAAGCTGGAAGGTGGAAAATTCGCATCAAAGATATCTTGAGTGAGCAAATCGAAACTATCGACTTTCAAGGTAACGCCCGAGAACCGGCTTTTTCTTTCGAAGACAACACTATCATTTTTGTCGGGGAGCAAAACGGAACTTTCGACCTTTATAGCTATCACATTTATCACCAGACCAGTTACCGACTCACCCATGATAACTACCCTAAAGAACACCCTTCTCCCTCCCCCGATGGGAAATGGATTGCATTTGCCGGACAACTATCGGGAAACAATTGGGATATTTTACTTTTAGAAAAAGAAAAGGGAATTACCCACCGTCTGACCACTTCTGTGGAACAGGAAAGGTATCCTTCTTTTTCTCCCGTTCCTATATTCTAAAAAAGGTGATATAATGAAAATTAGCGCACAATCAACGGAACAAAAGGAGAATCGCAAGAAAAGGTAATCAGAGATGACAAAATCTCACCTGTTTTTACAGAAAAAAATAACCATCGGTAATTTAATCGTTCTTATCACTTTTTTATCGGTTATCATCCCTTCCTACTCGCTTGAAGCGGCGGTTCGCAAGGCTAACCCTTTTACGCTTTATACTTTGGAGGGAAAGGAAATACCCTTCGAGTCCCCCACCCGGTTTTCTCTCCTCTATTTTTTATCCCCTCACTGTTTCCCCTGTTTAAACGACCTTTCCCTGTTTTCCCTTGAAACTATACCGGAAAACATCGACATCTATCCTATATGCGCCGGTTGTACCTGGCGAGAAACTATAAAAGTTGAAAATTCGGTTAGCGGTAACTTAACTGTCTATTTGGCCCCGGCCGACCTTAAACCTTTGTGGGGAATCTGGGAATTTCCAACCGCTTTCCTGGTAGATCCTAATATGAAAGTAATCCGAAAATGGGAAGGGGAAATAGACTTATCAGAAGTTAACAAACTGGTAGATTCCCTAAGTCGAGAACGCGGTCGCCGCTCCGGTTCCCCTAATTCCTCATCTGATTCTTGTAACGGGAATCTGTGCTATTAATCCCGATGACGAAAACCCAAAAAACCGTCGGTTAGAAAGGAAGATAAAACCCGTTGGATATAGCAACCCTTCTCCAAAACATCTGGGATCACCACACCACTCCGCAAGCAGCTTTAACTCAGTTGCGACAGTTACCATTTGAAAATTTAGGATTTGCTCAGGTGGACTACCACCGAGAGCTCAGAAAAGGCTTTCCAGAGGTAGTTTTTTGTCCGGGAAAGACTAAAGAACAAATATTGGAAATTTTGACCCGAATTGCCAGTCATCATTCTAAATTCTTAGCCACCAGAGCCAGTGCAGAAATATATCAATTTGTAAAACCCCACCTGCCTCAGGCCAGTTACCATTCTCAAGCCCGGGCTATCTATTTAGAAGATGCTTCCCAGAAAAAAGTGGGGAAAGTGGCAGTGGTAAGCGCTGGGACTGCTGACCTCCCGATAGCAGAAGAAGCAGCTTTAACTGCTCAGGTTGGCGGTAGCAAAACCGAAAAAATATTCGACGTAGGCATCTCCGGTTTACACCGACTTATCCCCCACCTTGACCGTTTATGGCAAGCGAATGTGATAGTGGTAGTGGCCGGTATGGAAGGAGCGCTACCAGCGGTAGTAGCCGGTATGGTGGGTCGACCGATAATTGCCCTGCCCACAAGCGTGGGATATGGTGCCAATTTTCAAGGCCTGGCTCCCTTGCTCACCATGCTAAACAGCTGCGTCCCCGGAATGGCAACCGTTAATATAGATAACGGATTTGGTGCCGGATATATGGCCAATTTGATCAACCAACTGGTAGAAGGCAGGCGATAAAATGGAAATTCTCTACCTCGATTGTTTCTCCGGAATAAGCGGAGATATGTTTCTGAGTGCTTTAGTTGATTTAGGAATAGATTCAGAATGGTTGAAAAGTGAGTTAAGTAAACTCCCGTTAGATTTTGAACTACTGGTAAAAAAAGTAAAAAAACAACATATTGTGGCCACCCAAATTGAAGTAATCGACCGGGAAAGTGCCCCTTCCCACACTCACCATCCCCACCGACCGGCCAAAGAACTCTTAAGAATCATCGACCAGAGTCCCTTCCCTCCCAAAGTGAAGACAAAAGCGAAAGAAATAATCAGCAAAATCGCCCAGGCTGAGGCTAAAATCCACGACCAAAACCCAGAAGAAGTACATCTGCATGAAGTAGGAGGAGTGGACACTCTGATAGATATAACAGGCACTATTTTAGCCCTTGATCGGCTCGGGATACAACAGGTTATCGCTTCTCCAGTGGTAACCGGCAGAGGAATGATTACCACCGCCCATGGAGTCTTACCGGTTCCAGCTCCGGCCACCTTAGAACTGCTAAAAGGGGTGCCCATTTCTTCCGGCACGGTTGAAGCCGAGCTAACCACACCCACCGGTGCCGCTCTGATATCTTCTTTGGCCACCTCTTTTGGCCCTTTGCCTGAGATCACCATCCAGGCTATCGGCTATGGAGCCGGCCACCAAGACCTACCTTTACCTAATATTCTTCGAGCAATAAAAGGAACCGCTACTTCCTCGGTGCTTGCGGAAAAGAATTTAATTATTGAAACCAACATTGATGATATGTCCCCGCAAGTTGTCGAGCACTTGAGTGAAAAACTGTTCGAAGCCGGAGCGCTGGATGTTTTTACCACTCCCATTTTTATGAAAAAGTACCGCCCTGCTTTCCGAATCTCGGTTATAGCTTCCCCTCATCTGGCTTCTACCTTAAGGGAAATCATCTTCACCGAAACCACCACCCTGGGAATTAGAGAATATCAGGTAACCAAGCACTTCCTCTCGCGAGAGGAAAAAGAAATATCCACCCCTTGGGGAGCGGTAAGAGTAAAAGTAGTCCATTACAATCAAAATTATACCGTTCGGCCAGAATACGAAGATTGCAAGCGAATTGCCCAAGAAAACGGAATCCCTCTGCAAAAGGTAATAGAAACTGCCCGGGAAAGGGGAGAGATTACTTACAGCAGACGGCCTGCGGTGCTAAAAACAAAAAGATAAAGAATAAAAAGACAACTGAGGAAGGGAAAACACTTGCCTCAGTAATGGGGGCTTCGCCCCCCTTATAACCGAACAATAGGGTGTAAACCCCCTATAACCCCCGAAAAGCAAAAAACTTAAAAACTAAAAAACATAAAAAAATAACTACA
>JASGLU010000063.1 GCA_030156825.1 Candidatus Atribacteria bacterium
TGGCATGCCTCCTTTCCCTCTGTTTTTAGTTATGATGTTTGAAGTGGGGAGTTATGCTCTTTTCGCCTGGTATTTCTATCAAGGAAGAAAATGGACGATTTTTCCTTCTCTTTTGCTCTCGCTGGTGATGGGGAAAGTAGTTGCTATAGTAGCTAATTGGATTTTGGCTTTGATTTTCCTGGAGCGGGCTTTTAATTTTTGGGTAGTTTTGGAGTCTCTTTTGATAGTGGCTTTTCCGGGGATATTAATTCAGGTTATACTTATTCCTTTTTTAGTGAAGGGGGTAGAAAGATGGAAGAAAAAATAAACGCAAAAGCGGTGAAGGATTTTTTTGACCAAAGAGCTGAAAATTGGGATAAAGAAGTTCATCATCAACCAGCAAAAATTAGGCATCTTCTTTCTTTTCTCGACCTTCCTCCCTCTGCTCGGGTTTTAGATGTGGGCTCAGGAACAGGGGTGCTCGTTCCCTATTTGAAAGAAAAATTGACTGGAGAGGGAACAATAATAGAGCTCGACCCCTCATCCAGTATGATAGAGATTGCTCGAAGAAAATGGGGGGAAGAAGGCATTGAGTATTTTGAGGCAGAGATAGAGGAATTTTCTTACGACAAAAAGTTTAACTGCATTATCTGCTATTCCTCTTTTCCCCATTTCAAAGATAAAAAGAGGGCAGTGCAAAATATGTTTAACCTTTTGACCGAAGGTGGCCTGGTAGCGGTTTTACACTCAGAAGGGCGAGACAGAATTAACCAACATCACCAGACTCAGATGGTGGGCTTTGACCATCTGCCCCCGATAGCAAGTTTAGCCCTTCTTTTTCAGGAAGTCGGTTTTACCCCGATCCATCAGGAAGATAGTGAAGACTATTATTTGCTAATAGGGAAGAAAGTTGTTGATTTTAGCGACTGATAAGCTGGAACCCACGCTGCATTTTAATGACTGAGGGCTTATGTCCTGTAACTTGGGTAGTGAAACTTGAGTCCAGTTTACTCAACGCCGAGTCGTTTTTCTTCAGGCCGTTCGGTCATTCCCGAAATCTTTAATCAGGCATCCAATGTTTTTACTGGGGGATTACAAGAGAGGCGTTTCTTTCTTCCCGGGTAGAATAGCTGACGTGATATTATGGTGAGGGTAGAAACTCAACCGAAAGAAGGTGCGAGACTGACCAAACTTGAGGGCATGGGCATGGAAGAGCTGGAACAGTTGATTCCTGAACCGCTAACCTGGGAATTTAAGGAAATTCATAAGTTCCGAGTGAACGATTGACATATTATTTATACAATTGAAGGGAATACCATGATAATTCAGGGCATTGTTCATCGAAGAGAAATCTAAAAGCGAGATTACTTCGTCGCTTCACTCCTCGTAATGACAGGAAAAAGAAAGAGCCCCTCATTTGTCATTGCGAAGACAAAAAAAGAAGGGGTTCATAAGGGGGGACATTCCCCTTATACTGAGGAAGACGCCTTTCCTTCCTCGGTTAGTATTTGTTTTTTTAGTTTTTTCCGGGGGCTATAGGGGGTCCTTTACCCCCTATAGCTTGGATTCCTGATAAATACATTCAGGAATGACGACACGGCGAATGGTTTTCCTTCCTCGTTTCTGTCATTCCTGAAATTTTTAGTCGGGAAGCCTTCCCATCCGTCATTCCCGAAATCAGTAATCGGGAATCCACTGAGGGAGGCTTTCCCTCCCTCAGTAGTCTTTTGCATTTTTTGTTTTTCTTTTAGTGTAGACTGGCTGTCTTTTTGGGGGATTATAAAGGGGTCTCCCCTTTATAGTTTTGGACCCCAGCTTAAAGATTGCTGGGGTGACGAACAAAGGGTGATAGAGACATTCAGGGGTAACGGATGAGGAAGGCCATTGCGATAATAGAAAAGAAGGGGGTCATAGGCAGCGCCCCCCTTATAGTCATTTCCAGAAAAGCCCGCAGTGGCATCTTCCATTCTTTTCCACGCTTCCCTGACGAGTTTCCAGACAGGGACAAACGTTTTCGGGGATATTATCGATTTTACAAGGACAGTAGAAATCACCAAATCGACTGTATTTTTTTAACAAGCCTTCTACCAGAGGTTCTTTCATCTGGTTGAATTTATATCCTCGAAAACGGGCAAAGTTTTCGATTCGCTCTCTGATTTCTGCTTCTGGTGTCATATCTTTGGGTCGGTCAGCTTGCCAGTTATCATTTTCCTTGCTCAAAACCAACACTGCCCCACATACTGGGCAAACTATTTTTTTCCCAATTTGTTTTTCTTCTCGGAAAACAAATTGGACCTGACACACGGGGCAGAGGATTTTTTCCGTCTGCTTCATTTTTCCAGTGCCTCCTGGATGCTTACTTCGTCATACCCCACTATCACTTCTTCATCTATAACGATTACCGGGAAAGCTCGCCGACCGGAAATTTTCTGGACCTCTTCCACTGTTTTTTCTCTTTCTTCGTCGGAAAGTAGGTCCACATCTACCGAATCAAAAGGGATATTCCGGGAACGAAAGTAGTTTTTGGTCATTCGACAAAAAGGGCAGGTGCTTAGAGCATAAACCATAATTTTTTTCATCTTTCTTCACTCCTTTGCTAAGATAGCTAATCTTTAGGCTGTTTATTACTTTAACCGCCTACGGTGCTTTTTGTTCCTTAGACACAGAATCTGTTAAAATATAAGTATATTATTGGATTGGTGATATCAATGAGGAAAGTACTTTTGCTGGAAGAAGATTCTTTCTTAAGGGATAAAATTGGAGATATTATCACAGATGAAGGATACTACGTGATTCGAATTGCGGAAAAAAGAATGGCGTTAAACTGTTTGGATCGGGAAGAAGTAGAAATTATGTTGGTGAATCAGAAAATTTTAGAGGAAGATAGCTTTGAGCTCCTGCGTTTTATTCGGGAAAGAAGGCCGGATATGGTAGTTATAGCTACCGGCAAAGATGATGACCCCCAGTGTATTAAGGAGTTACTTTCTAGGGGGGTTTACGACTATCTTTCTCGACCTTTTATTCCCTCTCGGGTACTGTCGGCTATGAAAAGAGCCGAAGATCGGATTACCCTTTTAGAAGAGAATAAAGACCTTAAAAGAAAGATGATAGAAAGGTTTTCTTTTGCCGGTATAACCGGAGTATCTTCTAAAATGCAGCAAATATTTAACTTAATTCTGCAGGTTGCTCAAATTAAACGGCCCATCCTTTTAGTGGGAGAACAGGGCACTGGCAAAGAAACAATAGCTCGGGCCATTCACCAGTATGCTTTTCCTGAGGAGAAGCCCTTTTTAAAAGTGCTTTGTGGAAGTTTGCCCGGGAGGACTTTTTCAAAAGGAGATTTTTTCAAAAGGTCTTTTAGCCGTGAAGTTGAGGATTTGCTGGGGGAAGCCAGGGAAGGCACGCTCTATATAGAGGATATTCACCTGCTTCCTTACCATTTTCAGTCAGAAATTATGGAGTTTTTTGACAACTACCGGTTTGGAAAGGAATCAAATAGTTTACGAGTGATAGCTTCTTGTGAGGATTACCTTGAGGAAGAGGTAAGAAAGGGAACTTTTCGCAATGACCTGTTTTATTTTCTCAACGCGGTACGGATACAGATCCCTCCTTTGAGAGAGAGGAAAGAAGACATTCCTTTTTTGGTGGAACGTTTTTTACGCTCAATTCAAGAAGAGACGGGAAAGCCTGAGTTGAGAATAGACAAGGAAGCTATGAGAGTTATTATGGATTACGATTGGCCGGGGAATATCACTGAACTTCAAAACACACTGGAAGGAGTAGCTCTCATGTTGGAAGGAGAAACGATTACTGCCGAAGACCTACCCGATGCTATTAGAAAAAGGGAGGGACAAGAGCTATTAGTGGATATTCGAGTGGGAATGTCCTTAGAAGAGGTAGAAAAAATTCTCATCCGGGAAACCTTAAAAGCCAATCGTTTCAATAAGAGCAAAACTGCTCGGATGTTAGGAATTGGCCTGCGAACTCTCTATCGGAAAATTGAACAATACCATTTAGCCGAGGAAATTTATCAGTAAAATTAAAAGGTAACAAATTTTATTTTTGCCATTTTGACCAGGTATTAAAAGTAATTTTGCCATTATGACGAAACCATCTTCTTATATTTGCCTTTTTGGCAAAAATTTGATTTTGATTGATTTTGCCCTACTTGCCAAATTGGGTAAAACTGATTAAAATATATCCCGGAATGAAAAAAGGATTCAAATAGAAGAAAGGGGTGACTCAATGGTGAAAATTAAACCGCTAGGAGATCGAATTTTGGTCAAAAGAGTGGAAGAAGAAGAGGTGAAGAAAGGGGGAATCATCATCCCCGACACCGCTAAAGAAAAACCTCAACAGGGTAAAATAGTTGCAGTTGGCACTGGTAAAGTGGATGAAGATGGTAAGCGACGGCCCTTAGAGGTAAAAGAAGGCGACAAAGTTCTTTTTGGGAAATACGCCGGTACCGAAGTTAACGTGGAAGAAGAAGAGTATTTGATTATGCGAGAAGATGACGTTTTGGGCATCATCGAAGAGTGAAGAAGGGAGGTAAGCGATTATGGCAAAGCAAATAGTTTTTGAAGAAGAAGCTCGTCAATCTATCCTAAAGGGAGTTAAGACTTTAGCTGATGCAGTAAAGGTTACTCTGGGGCCGAGAGGCCGAAATGTGATCATTGAGAAGAAATTTGGTTCTCCTACCATCACCAAAGATGGGGTGACCGTGGCTAAAGAAATTGAGCTGGCTGATCCTAATGAAAACGTAGGAGCTCAGCTGGTGAAAGAAGTGGCCTCAAAAACTAGTGATGTGGCCGGAGACGGAACCACCACTGCTACCGTTTTGGCCGAGGCTATCTACCGCGATGGTTTGCGTAACATAGCGGCTGGTTCTAATCCAATGTTGCTTAAACGAGGAATAGATAAGGCAGTAGAAGCGATAGTTCAAAAATTGCGGGAAATGAGCCGAGAAGTAAACGATCGGAAAGAGATTGCCCAGGTGGCGGCTATTGCTTCCAATAATGATGAATCCATTGGTAACACAATTGCCGATGCTATGGAAAAAGTAGGTAAAGATGGAGTTATCACCGTGGAAGAAGCTAAAGGATTGGAAACTACTTTGGAAGTAGTAGAAGGCCTCCAGTTTGATCGGGGTTATCTCTCTCCTTACTTTGTAACCGACCCGGATCGGATGGAAGCGGTGTTGGAAAATCCCTATATTTTGATTTTTGAGAAGAAAATCTCAGCCATAAAGGACATTTTGCCTTTATTAGAAAAAGTAGTTCAAAGAGGTAGACCTCTTCTGATTATCGCAGAAGAAGTTGAAGGGGAAGCTCTGGCTACTTTAGTGGTCAACAAGCTGAAAGGAGTAATAAACTGTGTTGCAGTGAAAGCTCCTGGGTTTGGTGATCGGCGGAAAGCCATGCTGGAAGATATAGCAATTGTTACCGGTGGTCAATTTATTTCCGAGGACTTAGGGCTTAAGTTGGAGAACGTAACGGTTGAAGACTTGGGTCAGGCACGGAAAGTAGTGGTGGATAAAGAAAATACCACCATCGTAGAAGGTGCCGGTAAGAAAGAAGATATCATGGCCCGCATGAACCAAATCAGAAATCAGATTGAAGAAACTACTTCTGATTACGATCGGGAAAAATTACAGGAACGGTTGGCCAAGATTGCAGGTGGAGTAGCGGTTATTCGGGTAGGAGCTGCAACTGAAGCCGAAATGAAAGAGAAAAAAGCACGTGTAGAAGACGCTCTCCATGCTACCCGGGCAGCAGTGGAAGAAGGAATTGTACCTGGTGGTGGAGTGGCTCTGCTTCGGTGCATGTCGGTGATTGACAATCTTCCCTTAGAGGGAGATGAAAAAGTAGGAGCCCTTATAGTTAAGAAAGCTTTGGAAGAGCCGGCCAAGATGATTGCTGAAAATGCTGGTGAAGAGGGCTCGGTCATTGTAGAGCGGATTAAACAGAAAGACGATCCCAGTTTTGGCTTTAACGCCTTGACCGGACAATTTGTTGATATGTTAGAGAGCGGGATTATTGATCCTACCAAAGTGACCAGAACTGCACTCCAGAACGCAGCCAGTGTAGCTTCGGTTATGCTCACCACCGAATCGGTGGTAACCGAAATACCGGAGAAAGAAAAAACACCACCTATGCCTCCTGCTCCTGAATACTAAATCTGGTATAATATTTGAAGTAGGAAGAAGAGCCCGGTGGAGGGTGGACTCTGCCGGGCTTGGTTATTATGGAGGTGGGAACTATGCCAGTCTATGAATATCGATGTAACAAATGTGGAAAAACGTTTGAAGAATTCCAATCTTTTAATGATGAGCCTATAGTTGAGTGCCCTTTTTGTCAGGGAGAAGTTAAAAGATTGATTTCAAAAGGCGTGGGTTTGGTTTTTAAGGGGAGCGGGTTCTATTCCACCGATTACCGTTCTTCTGCAGCTTCCAGCTCTTCCAGTTGTGGGAGTTGCAGTTCGAGCAGTTGTTCTACCTGTGGAAGTTCCGGTAACCAATCCTCGAGTAAGGATGAGTAAAGTTAGGTTTGATGGATAGATTTGGGTATATTATAATTTTGGTGGTTTTGGTGGGAATTGGTTTTCTTTGGGGTTCCCGCCGGAAAAAAAGTGAAGTCGATGTTTCCGATTTCTGGGCGCAGAAAGAACAGGAGTTCGGAGAGAAAAAAATTCTTTCTTCTTACGCTCGGTATTTAGGAGGTCATCCTCGGTTTTCTGACCGGACCGATGGCCTCCTTTTTTTAATGAGTCGTAGCTTGTGGTTTGAGAACTTTGAAAAAGGGCCAAATATTTTTGGTTTAAACCCTCCTTTTGAAAAAGTGGTGTTTCGTATTCCCCTGCGACGGATTATTTCAGTAAACTCCGTTTCGGAGAAAAACTTAGCGGAAGCTGGTTTTGACCCTTACCTTTCCAGCCAAAGAAGAATTAATCGTCGACCAGAGTTTTTAATGGTGAGACATCTGAATGAGTGGGGGAGGGAACAGGACCTTTTCTTTGACAGCATGGTGGACTTAGCTGTCTGGAAAGAAGAAATTGAACGGGCGCAGGCAAATTGCCCGGACGAGGAAGAAAAGCAAAAAGAAATAGGGGTATGTCCTCAGTGTGGAAGTAAAATCTCTCCCGACTTTAAGCTTTGTCCTTACTGTGGCAATAAACTATCCTGACTTTATTTGGTTTAGAGGAGTAAACAATGAGTGCCCTACGAGTTGGTCATTTTGAGAAGGAAGGCGCAGGATGTGGGTGCACAGTTTTTTTGTTTGAGCGGCCTAATCGAGCGGTGGCCTCGATTCGAGGTGGTGCTCCTGGCAGCCGGGAGTTAGGGGTTCTGACCCCGGGGAATCTGGTAGAAGGGGTAGATGCTATTTTTTTTACTGGAGGGAGTGCCCCTGGTTTACGGGTAGCTGATGGTATAGTGGACTTTCTCCTGGAAAGGGAAATAGGCTATTCTACTCCTGCCGGGATAATTCCGATAGTGGCTGGGGGAGTTATTTATGACCTGGAGCTGGGAGAGAGGGTTTTTCCCGAAAGAGAGTGGGGGAAGATAGCTTGTGAGCGAGTCTCAAGTTCTCCCCGGGAGGGAACGGTTGGAGCCGGAGTCGGCGCTACCGTTGGTAAAGCCGGTGGCATAAAATACGCCCTGAAAGGCGGGTTTGGTTGGGGTAAAAGCGAGGTAGGAGGACGAGCCATTCACGCATTTACTGTTACCAACTCTCTGGGGGCCGTTTACCACCCTGAAACCGGACAGCTCATAGCTGGACCGGAAAAAAGAGGGGCACAAGGGGCTTCTATTTCAGAGAAACCTGCTTTTTTTAATACCACTTTAACCTTGATAGTGCTTGAAGCCAATTTTTCCAGGGAAGAACTTTTATCTTTGAGCCAAGTAGTTCATTCCGCCTTGGCTTCTTGTATCCGTCCTTTTGCCACCCTCTATGATGGGGATATAATTTTTCTTGTTTCTCAAGGAAAGGGGAAAATAGAGTACCTTCCGCTGGTTTTTGGAGTTTATCAGAGTGTTTTTCAAGCAGTACTCAATGCGGTTGGAAAAGCCCGGGGGATTGCCGGGATTCCAGCAGTAAGTGAGCTACCAGGATAAAGCCTGCTTTTTTTCTTCTTCTCATCCGTCATTCTCGAAATTAGTAATCGGGAATCTATCTCATTTGTCATGCCTGAAGTCTTTAATCAGGCATCCACCTCATCTGTTATTGTTTGTTATATTGAAAGACCTGACCTCAGAAACTCATCTTCCTCATCCGTTATTCTCGAAATTTAGGCGGGAATCCAAAGATTTTTTGCCCTTCTTCTTTCTCCTCCCTTACCAACCTCCGGAAAGAGGAAATATTCTTTTTGGGGAAGCCTTATGTTACAATCGGCAAAGAGACGAAAGCTTAAAATGGGTGTATTATGAAGATAATCTGGACTCGACATGCAAGGGAGCGACAAAAGGAATGGGAAACAATTATGGGGATTAGCCGTGAACAGGTAGAGAGTATATTAAAAAAAACCGGAGCAGGTTGTAGTCGGTTATCGTGATGTTCTGGTGGCACAAACGAGATGGAAAGATGGCCTTTTGTGTGTACCCTTTGTCGAGACGGAAGATGAGCTTAAATAGTGACTGTTTACTGGATGAGTAAAGTGGAGAAATACTGGTAGGTGAGAAAAGGTGTGGGTTTGATATGAGCCGTAGTCAGACGTGCTGATGCTGGTTCTTCGGGAAAATCCACCGGTAGATACGGTGGAGGAACAGGGTGGAGTGATTGTGAGTTATGGAGAAGATGGCGAGCCAGTTAGCGTAGAGTTTCTTGCTGCTACTGCCAGAAATTTAATTCCGGCAGATGGATTGAATGTGACCTTAGAGAGCAAATCTCATGGCTGACCCCGAAAAATTTGTCCTATAGTTCGGGGTTGTAAGGCGGTAAGGGGAATAGTATAATAAGCCAGCTAAGCTATATCCGCTGACCCAAAATGGGCGGTGAGACCAGCTGGGTTTTGTTTTTTTGCCCGTCTGGTATCTGGAAAAGAACTGGAACGGGGGTGGTTTTTTTGGTTCGGAAGTACGGAGTTAGAAGTTTTGTGTTGGCCGGGGTTTTAGGAGCTGTTTCTATTATGCTCAGCCTGACCCCAATTGGTATGATACCGGTGCCCAATCTGGCAGGGTACGCTACTACCGTGCATATTCCAGCTATTGTAGGAGGGATAATCGGTGGCCCACTGGTAGGGGCGATGGTAGGCCTGATTTTGGCTTTCTCTACCATGCATCTTTTTTTAGGTAATTTGGTAGCCTGTTTTGTCCCTCGTTTGTTAATAGGAGTGGTCTCTTATCTGGTTTGGGATAAGTTAGGGCGCAAAGACTGGGCGGTGGTAGCCGCCAGTTTAGCTGGGACGGCAACCAATACGGTGGGAGTTTTGGGGTTTATGGTGCTTTTTCGATTTTTTACCTGGGAACAGGTGATACCTATTTTTGCATTAAACGGGGTTTTGGAGCTCATTATCTCCGGAATAATAGTCTGGCCAATAATTAAAATCATCCAGAGAGTGGTGAAGTGGGGATAAAATGCTTTTGACAATTGATGTGGGTAACACTCATACCAACTTTGGAGTGTTTGAGCAGGAAGAACTCTTGGGTTCGTGGCGGATATCTACTTCTACCCGGCGAACGGAAGACGAGTGGGGGGTTTTACTGGGTAGCCTTTTGGCAGAAAAAAACATTCCTCTCTCCCAAATTGAGCGGGCTATAGTATCAAGTGTGGTGCCGCCGGCCCTCAGCTCGATTGAATTATTGTTTAAATCCAGGTGGAAAATTGAATACCTGGTGGTTCGGCCGGGGGTAAAAACTGGTTTGTCAGTTAAAGCTGAGCCCAAAGAAGTAGGGGCTGACCGGATTGTAAATGCAGTAGCTGCTGCCTACCTATACGGGGGCGACCTCATCATCATTGATTTTGGAACTGCTACCACTTTTTGTGCGGTGAGTAACAATAAAGAATATCTGGGAGGAGCCATTGCTCCTGGGATTGGTATCTCTTTCGAAGCCTTATATGAGAAAACAGCCAAACTTCCCCGGGTTGATATTGAAGTACCTCCTTCCTGTATCGGCAGGAGCACGTTGGAGGCCATGCACTCTGGTATCTTTTTTGGTTACATAGGTTTGGGGAGAGAAATAGTAGGACGGATGAAGGAAGAATTTTCCCTTCAGGCTAAAGTGATTGCCACCGGTGGCTGGGGAGTTTTTTTGCACTCCTTTTGTGATTATATTGATCTGTTTAACCCGGTTTTGACTCTGGAAGGATTGAAGATTATCGATGGACTTAATCAGCAAAGATGATGATTTACCGGTAGCCTTCCTTGGTAACCAATCGCAAATCGAAGGAACGATCCAGGCGGAGGGGATTCTTCTGGTGCAGGGAAAGTGGGAAGGAGAAATTAACTGTCACCAACTGGTGGTGACCAGAGAGGGCCGGGTAGAGGGAAAGATATTTTGTCAGTTGCTCGAGATATGGGGAGCAGTGGAGGGTTTTTCCCGGGCGACCAAAACGGTTATTCAACCCTCGGCTCGGTTTCGGGGTTGTTTAATGGCGGAGGAGATATCTATTGCTCCCGGAGCTATTCTTGAAGGGGCGATAATTTTTCCCCACTTAGATGAGGAAGAAGATGACGGAAAAAAGAGTAGTTAGTATTAGTTTAGGCTCCTCTAAGAGAAACCGCCGAGTTCAAGTTGAAATTTTAGGGTATCGAATCTTGGTGGAGCGAATAGGGGTTGATGGGGATAAAAAGAAATTTGCCCAGGCAATTAAAGAGTTAGATGGAAAAGTGGATGCTCTGGGCTTGGGAGGGGCTGACTTATACTTGCGAGCCGGTAATTACCGTTATCTGGTGGCCGATGTGGCTCGATTGTTGCGAGAGGTTAAAACTACCCCGGTGGTGGATGGGGGAGAGCTCAAACAGACCTGGGAGCGGGAAATACCTAATTACTTGCAAGAAGTGGAAGGAATAAATCTAAGGGGGAAAACCGCTCTTATTATGAGCGGGATGGATAGATATGGTTTAGCCGAGGGACTTCATCAGACAGGCTGCCATCTGCTTATTGGTGATATGCCTTTTTCCTTAGGAATTCCCATTGCCCTCCGAAGTCTGGCTACCCTTCGTTTCCT
This sequence comes from Candidatus Atribacteria bacterium, assembly GCA_030156825.1. Lineage (GTDB taxonomy): Bacteria > Atribacterota > Atribacteria > Atribacterales > JASGLU01 > JASGLU01. The sequence goes on from JASGLU010000063.1 coordinate 11,142, forward strand.
TTCGGTTTTGATGATGCCTTATTTGAGGCGACTGCCGATTGATGTCTTATACCCTACTGGAAAAAAACAGGAAGAACGAACCCCCCGGTTTCCTTTTTATTTTCATCGGGCAGATATTGTAGCCGGAGACTTTTTGTTTATCCGACGGTTTATGCCTGATCAACTGCCTGGCAAAGTGATAATTACCAACACGGTTACCGAAGAAGATGTGGAAGAACTCAAACAAGCTGGAGTGAAAATGCTGGTTACCACCACTCCTGAGATGGAAGGTCGGTCTTTTGGCACCAACGTTCTCCAGGCAATATTTGTGGCTATTTTAGGTAAAAAACCGGAGGATATTGCTCCCGATGAATATCTATCTCTCCTTAAGGAAGCCAACTTTCAACCGCGAATAGTCCGCTTTTAGGATAGACCCCCATGCCCCTTCGGGTTACCAGATGACAATGAAAACGGAATTCAATATAATCTTAGAGAAACAATAGTGGTCTATCCTTTCAGCTTTTCGTTTTTTTTCAGTCTTTGCCTTTTATTTTTTAAGTTTTTTGCTTTTTTCGGGGGGGTTTAAGGGGGGCGAAGCCCCCATTATTGCCGTTTACAGGATAGACCCCCATGCTGCTTCGCAGCACCAGATGACAATGAAAACATTTTTCAACTATAATAGATCCATAAATCCCAAATCAAGTCGGCTG
>JASGLU010000064.1 GCA_030156825.1 Candidatus Atribacteria bacterium
TGAGAGAGACGTTTTTCCTCTCTCAGTAGTTTTTGTCTTTAATCCTTTATATTTTTTAGTTGTTTTTAGCTTTTTGGGGGGTGATAGGGGGCTCTCCCCCTATTGCTCTATTGAAAGACCTGACCCCGGAAAAATCTCTTTTATTGTTCCGGACTCCTGATAAATACATTTAGGGTGACAACGTGGGAATAGTTTGCCTTCTTGTTTCCGTCATTCCCGAAATTAGTAATCGGGAATCTAAATGTTTTTGTCCTGAAATACCTTAGATTCCTGATAAATACATTCAGGAATGACGGACGCGGGGATGATTAGCGCATTCAGGGGTAACAGAGGATCATTGCGGTGACAAAAAAGAAAAGGGTTTACAAGGGGGAATTCTTTCCCCCTTGTACCGAGGAACGTTTTTTCCCTCGGTTGTATTTGTTTTTTTTATATTTGATTTGATTTGTTTTGTTTTTTCGGGGGGTTATTAGGGGGTATTTTCCCCCTGATAGTCGGGTTGATAAGGGGGGCGAAGCCCCTCTGATAGAATAGTATAGAGGAGAATATGGCGCAAAAATCGTTAGCCCGGAATACTTTTATTGTTGCTTTAGGAACAATGTTGTCCCGTATTCTCGGTTTGTGGCGTGAGATTCTAATCTCTGCTTCTTTTGGGGCAACCTGGGTAACCGATTCATTTTTGATAGCTTATACTATTCCTAATCTTTTACGTCGGTTGTTTGCTGAGGGGGCTTTGAGCACCTCGGTTATTCCGATTTTTTCCCAATATAATGTTCAGAATAAGAAAGATTCCCGAGAAGCACTGCAATTTATAGCCTCGGTTTTTAGTGGTTTAACTTTAGTAGTAAGTTTGATTTGCTTAATAGGAATTATAGCCTCTCCGGCGATTGTTTACTTGGTGGGAATAGGATTTCGAGACAGTCCTGAACAAATGCTTCTTACTACCCGACTCACCCAAATCATGTTTCCTTTTCTTCTGCTAATTTCCTGGGCAGCCTTAGCTATGGGAGTGCTAAATTCCCTTTTGGTTTTTAGTTGGTCAGCGGTTGCCCCCGTGTTCTTCAACTTGGGAATTATTGCCTCTTTATACCTTTTGCAAGATATTTTAGGTCCCTATTGTCTGGCAGTAGGCGTTCTTTTGGGAGGGTTGGGACAGTTTGTAGTGCAGGTGATTCCTCTTAGGCGACTAAATTTCCCCCTTCGGTTTAAATGGTTTTTTTGGATTGACCCTGGCTTTAAAAAGCTTTTTCGACTCATGTTACCGGTTAGTTTTGCTCTGGCTGTATCTCAAATCAACACCTTAGTTGACCGGGTTATTGCTTCCACCTGCCGAGAAGGGGCAGTTTCAGCTTTGTATTTTTCTGACCGGTTGATGGAACTTCCTTTAGGAGTGCTGGGGATAGCAGTTTCAACAGTAATTTTACCAGCTCTTTCTCAAGAGATTCATCGAAGAAATATAAATCAATGGAAAGCAACCCTCTCTCAAGGAATGAGATTTGTAGTTTTTATCATGTTTCCGGTTTCTTTATTTATTATAATTTTTCGGACAGAATTGGTACAGTTGGTTTATCAGAGAGGTTTATTTGATTCGATAGCCACTGATATGACAACTCAGGCCCTTTTTTTCTACACCTTTGGTTTGCCTTTTCTTGCCCTGGTTCATATTTATACCAAAGCCTTCTATTCCCTTCAAGACACCCAAACTCCGGTTAAGATTAGCGTAATGATGGTGGGAGTTAATATTGTTTTAGATTTGCTTTTAGTCCAATTTTTAGACTTTGGAGGGTTAGCCTTGGCTACCTCGCTTACTGCCATTTTACATTTTATTTGCTTAGGTTTTTTTCTAAAAAGAAATCATTTTTCTTTTTCGCTTGACAACCTTTTTTTACGATGGATGGGGAAGGTGGCTTTACAAATTGTTTTATTTCTCTTTTTAGCCTTCGGCTTTGCTCAATGGACTGAGGGCTGGAAAGGAATAGTTCCAAGCTTGTTGATTTTAACTATTATCGGAATAGGATTGGCTCTTTTTTACCTTTTTCTGTCATTTATGTTTAAATTAGAAGAAGTAGAACCAGTGAAAAGTTTACTAACTAAAATAAGATTTAGAATCAAGCTTAATAATGGTGAGGATAATGAAAAATCTGACCTCGAGGATTAGAAATTTTTGTATTATTGCTCATATTGATCATGGGAAATCTACCTTAGCTGATCGAATTTTAGAAATATGTCAGGCGATTCCGCAAAATAAAATGAAAGAACAGTTTTTGGATCGGATGGATTTGGAACGAGAACGAGGGATAACCATTAAAGCTAAGGCAATAAGGTTAAATTATCATTCCCCAGTTCAAAACAAAGATTTTATATTGAATTTAATCGATACCCCGGGACACGCTGATTTCGGTTATGAAGTGTCCCGCAGCCTGGCAGCTTGTGAGGGGGCTATTTTAGTAGTGGATGCTTCGCAGGGAGTAGAAGCTCAAACTTTGGCGCATCTTAGTTTAGCCCAAACTCAGAAATTAGTAATTCTACCAGTAATTAATAAAATTGATTTACCTTCGGCCGATTTGCCGAGAGTAACTCGGGAAGTGGAAAATCTCCTGGGGAAAGACCATCTTCCTATCACTTTAGTTAGTGCTAAGAAAGGAGTGGGAGTTCAGGAGCTATTGGAAAAGGTAGTATCTTATATTCCTCTTCCTGCGGGTGAAGCAGAAGCTCCGCTTAAGGCTCTGATTTTTGACTCTTTATACGACCCTTACCGCGGGGTTTTACCTTTTATTAGGGTAATGGAGGGAAAAGTGAGTAAAGGAACCCGCATTCAAATGTTTTCTACCAAAAAAGAGTTTGAAGTAGAAGAGGTAGGGATTTTTACCCCGGAGATGAAAATGGTATCCCAGTTAGGACCGGGAGAGGTGGGTTATATTTTCGCTAACATTAAGAATATTCAAGAAAGTCAAGTAGGGGACACTATTACTTTAGCTCAAAATCCAACTCCGACTCCTGTTCCTGGATATCAGAAAGCAAAACCAATGGTCTTTTGCACTTTTTATCCGGTTGATTCAGAACAGTATGCAGACTTGAGAGATGCTCTGGAAAAGCTTCAGTTAAACGATGCCGCCTTAACTTTTCAAGCAGCTTATTCTCAGGCCTTAGGGTTTGGGTTTAGGTGTGGATTTCTGGGACTGCTTCATATGGAAATTGTTCAAGAGCGAATCGAGAGAGAATTTGGAGTGGAGGCGATAGCTACCGCTCCCCACGTTGAATATTTGGTTTTAACCCAAAAAGGTGAGATTTTGGAAATAAGATCACCTGAAGATTTTCCTCCTCTTTCTGAAATTTCAGAATCAGAAGAACCCTATGTAGAAGCAAAAATCGTGGTTCCTGCCTCCTTTGTGGGCAACATAATGGAGCTTTGCCAATCAAGAAGAGGAATTTTTCAGGATATGGTTTATCTGGATGAACATACCGTTCATTTAAAATACCACTTGCCTTTGGCAGAAATTGTATTTGACTTCTACAATCAATTGAAATCGGTTAGTAAAGGATACGCCAGTTTAGATTACCAATTTATTGGTTATCAACCAGCGGAGTTGGCTAAGGTAGATATAATGATTAACCAAGAAAAAGTGGATGGCCTTTCCTTTATCTGCAATCGGTCAGATGCCAGCTACCGAGCGCGAGAAGTGGTAATTCTTTTAAAGAGGCTTATTCCCCGCCAATTGTTTTCAGTGGCCATTCAGGCAACTATTGGAGGCAAGGTGATTGCTCGAGAAAATGTTCCTCCTCTTAGAAAAGATGTTTTACAGAAGTGCTACGGGGGAGACGTTACTCGTAAAAGAAAGCTGTTGGAAAAACAAAAAGAGGGGAAAAAGAGGATGAAAGCAGTAGGAAAGGTTAGAATCCCTCAAGAAGCTTTTTTGGCGGTGTTAAAGGCAGAAAAATGAAGCCTCTTCATCTTTACATTCATTTTCCTTTTTGTCGAACCAAGTGCCGATATTGTGATTTTGTATCTTATCCTTTTGGCAGCTACGAAGACTATGTTCAATATCTTTTCCTGGTTAAACAGGAATTAGTTCAAAAAATAGAGGCATTTTCTCTTGCAAGTGCTGAACTGACCACGGTATACTTTGGTGGAGGGACCCCATCTTTAGTTAAAGCCGAAGAATGGCATTCCCTACTTCAATTTCTTTCCCAATTTTTCCGTTTTTCTTCTTCCTTGGAGATTACTTTAGAAGTTAACCCGGGTACGGTTAAAAAAGAGGATCTGATTGACTTTCAACAAGTGGGGATTACCCGCCTGAGCATTGGTGTCCAGTCTACTCGAGGCGAAATGTTACGCTTTCTTAATCGACCTTATTCCATCAACCAAGTGGAGAAAATCTTAGAAGAGGTAAGAATGCTTAATTTTAGTAGTTGGAATGCAGATCTATTATACAGTTTACCCTTTCAATTTAAACAGGATTGGGAAGAAGAGTTGAAAAGATTGTTGATTTTTGACCCACCCCATCTTTCTATTTATAATTTAACCTTGAGCCTACCTGCCTCCCTGTATTCTTTCCAAAAGTATCATCCACTTGCTTTCCCTTCATCGGATAGCGAGGCTGATTGGTTTTATTGGACTATGCAGTTTTTGGGAAGTAAGGGATACCGTCAATATGAAATTTCTAACTTTGCTCGACCAGGAGCAGAATGTAAACATAACCAGGCTTACTGGACCAGCCAGGATTACTTAGGATTAGGAGTTGCTGCTTGGTCTTACTTAGGGGGAGAGAGGCATAAAAATACTGATTGGCTAAAAAATTATATTTCTAAAATCAATAATAAAGTCTTGCCGATTGTTTTCCGGGAGAAGTTATCGGCTAAAGAGAGGTTGCAAGAAGAAATAATGCTTTCCTTGAGAACGATAAAAGGGGTTTCTATATCTGATATTGCCTATCGTTACCCAGATTTTGACTTGAACTATTTGCAAGAAAAGTTGTTATTCTTTACCAACGAAGGTTTTCTTTTGACCGATGGCGATAGATTTTGGTTTTCCCCAAGCGGTATTCTCTTAGCAAATCAGATTTTATCTGAAGTTGTTGATTGAATTTGAGTTTTCTGATATGTTTTTAGCATGATTCCAATAAGCGATGAACTTCCAACTCGTCGGTTTCCGATAGTTACTGTTTCTATAATTGTGGCTAACGTTTTAGTTTTTGCCTGGCAACTTTTTCAAGGTGCTCAGGGAGAAATCGCTTTTTATCAATATGGGTTGATTCCTTCAGTGTTTTGGGGAAAAACGGAAATTATTTCTGTTCCCTTTCCTCCAGCCCTTACCATTTTTAGTTCCATGTTTATGCATGGTAACTTATATCACTTGGTATTTAATATGTTGTACCTCTGGATTTTTGGTAACAATGTGGAAGATTTTTTGGGTCGTTTCCAATTTATTTTGTTTTACCTGGGATGTGGGTTAGCAGCTGGTCTTACTCATGCGGCTATTTTCCCCAATTCGCTTATTCCCACAGTAGGTGCAAGTGGGGCTATTGCGGGAGTTATGGGAGGATACTTGGTTTTGTTTCCCCATGCCCGAGTGGTGGTACTGGTATTCTGGTTATTCTTTATCACTTTTGTGCGAGTTCCCGCCGCCCTGCTATTAGGTTTTTGGATTTTACTCCAAATAATTTACGGATTAACCTCGGTGGTCCTACCTAACCAGGGAGGAGTAGCCTGGTTTGCCCATATTGGTGGATTCTTATTAGGCGCTGCTTGGTGTAGAATTGTATCCCAAAAGATTAGGCCTAAGGTGTATTGGTAATTTTGATTGAATTGGATTACCCAAAGATTGATTTAGTAATTAAGTTTAGTAAGGAGGAATTTGCTTGAGAGTAGAAGAAATTATGGTGCCGGAAATAGCCACCGTCAACGATTTCGACCTTTTAGAGAATGTAGTTAGTCTTCTTTTTAGAAGAAATCTTTCTGAGGTACCGGTGGTAGATTTGGAAGAAAACATTGTGGGTTACTTTTCAATTGACTCTTTTTTGAACTTCACCCTGGAAAGAATAAGAAAAGAGAGTTTTGAGGAAACGGAAGTAATATCTTTGCTGGAAAAGTATGTTGGGGAAAACGGTTCTCGGGAAATTTCTGACTTTATGGAAGAGAAATTTGAGTATTTGGAAGTAGACGATGAGGTAATAGATGTTTTAGATGTTTTAACAGTCGGAAAGAGTAAAACCATCCCGGTGTTAAAAGGTAAAAAGGTAGTGGGGAAAGTTAGTACCCCCATTTTTCTGAAATTTTTAATGGACAAAAATACATCGAAGGAGGTCAAAGGGAATGAATAAAAAGAGCATTCGTGATATCCCTCAAGCAGAGCTAAAAGGGAAAAGGGTGTTAGTAAGGGTTGATTTTAACGTGCCACTGGATGAAAATGGTAAAATTACCGATGATATTAGGATTGTTCGTAGTTTGCCTACCATCCGTTATTTGATAGAAAACGGTGCCCGGGTGATTTTGGTTTCTCACTTAGGTCGTCCTAAGGGAAAAGTAAAAAAAGAGCTGAAAATGGATCCGGTGGCTAAAAGATTGGGAGAATTAATAGGCAAACCCGTACTTAAGGTTGATGAATGTATTGGTGAGAAAGCGGAGCAAGCAGTAAAACAGCTGGGAGAAGGAGATCTGCTTCTTTTAGAAAATATCAGATTTTATCCGCAAGAGGAGCAAAATGATCCAGATTTTGCTAAAGCTTTGGCCCGATTAGCTGATTTATACGTGAACGATGCTTTTGCCACTGCTCACCGGGCTCATGCCTCTACCGAAGGAGTAGCTAAATTTTTGCCGGCCTATGCTGGGTTTTTAATGGAAAAAGAACTGGAAATATTAGGGGAAAAATTAAACACTCCTGCTCGTCCTTTCTTGGCCATTTTGGGTGGAGCCAAGGTTTCCAGTAAAATTGGAGTAATACGAAAACTTTTAGAAAAGGTAAACGCTTTGTTAATCGGAGGAGGGATGTCTTATACTTTTATCAAGGTGCAAGGATATGAAGTAGGCAAATCTCTTTTAGAAGAATCAATGCTGGAAGAAGCCAAGAAAATTCTGGAAACAGCTGAGGAAAAAGGAGTAGAGCTGGTATTACCTGACGACTTTGTGGTGGCTTCTGAGGGAGCTGAGGGAGTTCCCACTCAGATAGTGGATTGGAATAAAATTCCGCCTAATATGGCTGGGTTTGATATCGGTCCTAAAACCATAGATAAATTCGGAAAATATATTGCCGAGGCCAAAACTATTTTTTGGAATGGTCCGTTGGGCCTTTTTGAGGTTGATACTTTTTCTCGGGGAACAGTAGAGATTGCTCGAAAAGTTGCCCAATCACAGGCAGTTAGTATTGTGGGTGGGGGAGATACAGCGGCGGCCATTAAGAAGGCCGGAGTAGAGGATGCCGTTACTCATATCTCGACCGGAGGAGGAGCTTCTTTAGAGTTTGTGGAAGGTCGAGTTTTGCCAGGGGTAGCAGCCCTGTTAGATAAGTAAGCATTATTGTGATTTGAGGAACTCATGGCAGAGCTTGGCTATTCTCTGCCAATGAGTTCCGTTCCAATAAACCTGTTGGCATTGAGGGCATTTTTTGAATTGTTGGAAAGTATGGGCTACAAAGAGAGGAACCAAGCTTTTAGCCTCCGCAGGAGAGATTTTGATTAGTTTTTGGTTGCATTCGGGACAACGGGAAAGAAGGTAGTCTGCGTTTAAATGAAAAACCTGAATTATTTCTTTTACTTGCTTTTCCCATTCCACCGATTTTACTAAATAAGCGATATTGGGAGCTTTTTGGGCCATCTTTCGGTCCTTGGTGAGTAGGGTTCTTTTTTGATAGCGAGCTAAAGCAATGATTTGGGGATCATCTAAATAGCGGACATATTCGGTATCATATCCTAAAATTCGGAGCCATCGAGCTAATTTTCCTAACATAGCGTCGACCAGAAATTTCTGTTCCATTTTTTTATTGTAACATTTACTTTGGTTTGTTATCTAATGTTTTAATTCATTTAAAACTTGGAGGGTAATTAAAGATGGAAGAAGTTAAAACACCTTATGTTTTGGGAATTGATGTGGGAACTCAGGGTTTACGCAGTGGCATTTTTGATCTAAACGGGAATGTGGTGGCTCTTTCTTTTTATTCTTACCCTGAATATCATCCTCGTCCAGGATGGGCAGAACAGGATCCATTTGATTGGTGGAAAGCAGCGCAGGATACGGTTAGACGCTGTATTAGGGAGGGAGAAATAAGACCGGAAGAGGTGGCAGCTCTCAGTGTAAGTGCCAGTTCCTGTACGGTGTTACCGGTGGATCGCTTTGGTAATCCAAAGTATCGAGCTATTATGTGGATGGATGTTCGAGCCTTTGACCAGGCTGAAAGAATTAACGCTACCCAGAACCCTATTTTACAGTACGCTGGTGGGCATGAATCTTCAGAGTGGATGATACCCAAAGCTCTTTGGTTAAAGGAGAATTTGCCTGAAGTATTCGCTAATTCCGATTATATTGTTGAGTGTCAAAACTGGATGACTTTTAAGTTAACCAATCGGTGGGTTACCTCTTTGAATAATGCTATTTGTAAGTGGAACTATTGTCCTACCAAGGGAGGGTGGCCGGTTTCTCTCTTGAGGGAATTGAACTTTGAAGAAATTTTACAGAAGTGGCCCAAAGAACTAATTCCGGTGGGAGAAACGGTAGGAGAGCTAACCAGAAGAGCGGCTCATGATTTAGGTTTGTCTCCGGGAATACCAGTAATTCAAGGTGGCATTGACGCTTATGCGGCCATGGTAGGGTTGGATGTGGTTCACCCTCAACGCTTAGCTTTAGTCATTGGTTCTTCTACCTGTCATATGGCTCTCTCGGATAAGGCTATTTTTAGCTCAGGTATTTGGGGTCCATTTTTTGAAGCGGTTTTGCCCGACCTTTGGATTTTGGAGGGGGGCCAAAGTTCTACCGGATCTATTATCAAATGGTTTGGGGATAATTTTACCAAAGAAGAGCTCAAACAGGCTACCGAAATTGGAGAAAACGTATTTGATATTTTTGATGAAATGGCAGCTCAAGTATCTCCCGGGTCTGATGGTTTAGTGGTCCTTGACTATTTTCAAGGCAATCGCAGTCCTTATCAGGACCCATTAGCTCGAGGAGCGTTTTGGGGACTATCTCTTAGCCATACCAAAGCCCATTTACTTCGAGCCATTTATGAAGGCACTGCTTATGGCACCTTTCACATCTTAGAGACTTTGGCACAAGCTGGATTTGAGGCAGAAGAGATGTATGCTAGTGGAGGAGGCGCAAGAAGTCATCTTTGGTTACAAATCCATGCTGATGTAAGTAATATACCCATTTATTTAACTAAAGTGGAAGAAGCCAGTACCTTAGGTACAGCTATTTATGCTGCCTACGGTGCTGGCTTCTATCCCAGTATTTCAGAAGCCACTTTGAAAATGGTACAGATTTTGGGACAGGTATACCCCAATCAAACCAACCATCAAATCTATCAGTTTTACTATGATAAATACATTAAAACTTATTTTTCTCTGAAACAACTTATGCACGAGGTCTCCACTCGAGTAGGGAGTGGCAACCAGCTAATTTAAAGAACAGGTTTAGTGCCTAAAGTGTCGAATTCCGGTAAACACCATACTCAGCCCCAACCGGTTACAGGCTTCAATTGATTGTTGGTCGCGAATGGATCCGCCGGGTTGGATGATGGCCAAGATACCAGCTTGAGCTGCTTCTTCGACTACATCGGGGAAGGGGAAAAAGGCGTCAGAAGCCAAAACTGCTCCATTTTGTCTATTCTCGGATTTAATTAAAGCTATTTTTAAAGCATCTATCCGGCTCATCTGACCAGCTCCTACTCCAACTGTTTGTCGGTCTTTGGCCAAAATTATGGCGTTTGATTTGGTATACTTGGCTACTTTCCAGGCAAATAAGAGGTCCTCCCACTCTTCAGGCTTAGGCTCTCGGCTGGTTACTACTTGAAGTTCTTCCTTAATTAGGTCTAACTGATCTGCATCCTGGATTAAAAATCCTCCATCTACTTTTTTACTATCAAAACGTGCTGGCTGAGAAAGAGGAGCGCGAAGAATTCGCAGATTTTTCTTTTTAGATAGGACTTCTTGAGCTTCTTTTTCAAAATCGGGGGCAATTATTACTTCGATAAACTGGTCTTGGAAAACCGAGGCCGTGGATTTATCTACCGTTCTGTTCAGGGCCACGATTCCTCCAAAAGCAGAAAGAGGGTCAGAAGCGAGAGCTTTTTGAGCGGCCTGGGAAAGCTCAGAATGAATAGCCACTCCACAGGGATTGTTATGCTTTAAAACTACTACTGCTGGTTGTTCGAATTCCCGAACCAGGGAGAAAGCGGATTGGGTGTCAAAGATGTTGTTAAAAGATAACTCTTTTCCACCCAGCTGTTCTGCTTGGTTCATAAAACCTTCTGAATCTAAAGAGAGGTCTCGGTAGAAGGCTGCTTTTTGATGAGGATTTTCTCCGTAACGGAGGGGATATTTTTTTTCTAAAGCGATTATCAATTTGGGGGGGAAATCTTCCTCCGGATAAGCAAGAGCAGATAAATAGTTGCTAATTTGAGCATCGTACTGGGAGGTAGAAAAAAAGGCTTGGATAGCCCATTTTTGAGATTTTTCTCGAGGAAAAGAACTTTGGTTTTTTTTGAGTTCATCCATTAATTCAGGATATTGGTCAGGAGAAGAAACTACTACTACGTAGCGGAAATTTTTAGCTGCTGCTCGAAGAAGGGTAACTCCTCCAATATCGATTTCTTCAACCACCTGATTTAAGTCTTTTACCCCTGCCTGGACCATCTTTTGAAAAGGGTAAAGGTTACAGATAACTAAATCAATTGGTTTAATATGATGTTGGTTCAAATTCTCGATATCGGAAGCGGAATCTCTCCTAGCTAATATAGCACCCTCAATTTTAGGATGGAGAGTTTTGACCCTTCCTCCCAAAATTTCAGGGAAGTTGGTAATCTGTGAGACTTCTTCTACTTGATAACCCTGATTTTTAATATACTGAGCGGTTCCCCCGGTTGCAATTAAACTAATTCCCATTTGAGAGAGGAACGGGACCAAGCTTTCTAATCCTGATTTATCCGATACACTGATCAGGGCGGTTTTAATTTTAATCACGGTTAAAATACCTCCAATCTGTTTAAAGTGATAAGATTAATGTCTAACATCATTGTAGTCAATAGTAAGCGATTTGAAAAGGAAGGCTGGTGCTTCCTTGCGAATTTTATTTGAAATTTAGGATTGGCTTTGTTTTACTAATTGGGTCAGGGAAACCGGGGCTTAATTAAATTGAGGGATTGACTTTTATAACTGGAGAGATTGAGTTAAACTTTTGGCAAGTGAATGTTCTTGCTAAGATTAAGTTAGACGAGAGGAGGCATAAATTTGAATAGAGCTACTGTACTGGTTGTAGGAAGCATTAATATGGACATGGTTTTGACTATTGAACGGATGCCCGCAGCCGGAGAAAATCTTTTTGTCCGTAATTTTTCTATGTATCCTGGAGGTAAGGGGCATAATCAAACTATTG
>JASGLU010000006.1 GCA_030156825.1 Candidatus Atribacteria bacterium
TGGAGAAGATCTTCTCCAACTTAAACCCGAAAGTCTTTATGGTTGATTAAGAAATTTAAAAAAGGGGGTAAGAGAGTGGGTAATGTGGGAGTGGAGGAAAAGATTTTGGAACCAGAATTGTCGGAAGAACAAAAAGAAGAGTTAAAAAGTTTGCTCCAAAGCTTTAAAGGAAAAAAAGGAGCTTTAATTCAAGCTCTTCATGCCGCTCAAAACTTTGTTGGCTATTTGCCTCCACCGGTTTTGAAGCTGGTTGCGCAAGAACTGGATTTCCCTCTGAGTGAAGTTTACGGAGTGGTAACCTTCTATCACTTTTTTTCCATGAAACCCAGAGGTAAACATTTAATTCAAGTTTGTTTAGGAACAGCTTGCTATGTTCGGGGAGGACAGGAAATTCTTTCTCGGTTGCAACGGGATTTAGAGATTGAGTTAGGGGAAGTAAGTAAAGACGGACTCTATTCGTTAGAAGTTATGAGATGCGCTGGTGCCTGTGGTCTGGCCCCGGTGGTGAAAGTTGATAACGACGTTCACAAGCGAGTTAACCCAGCCCAAATCACAGATATTATCAGAAGTTACCAATAACCCGGTATGAAAGAAATAGCTCTCCATGTTCTGGATTTGGTGGAAAATTCTGCCAGAGCTGGAGCCAAGAAAGTTCGAATTGCAATTATAGAAGACAGGAAGCAAAACTTCTTTAAGTTGGTTATTGAAGATAACGGAAGGGGAATGAGCCAGGAAGTTCTGGAGAAAGTTAAAGATCCCTTTTTTACTGGTCAGCATAAAAAAGTAGGTATGGGTGTTTCCCTTTTGGCTCAATTAGCTGAACAGTGTGGGGGATATTTGGAAGTTGATTCGGAAGAAGGTCGGGGAACTAAAGTAGAGGCTATCTTCCGTCGAGACCACATAGATCGTCCACCGATGGGTGACATTCCTGAAACACTTATGGTTCTTTTAGCTTTGTATCCTGATTTAGAAGTTGAGTTTGAACACGTGATAGATGGTTCCCGCTGGATGATGAACAGTAAAGAACTGTTCCAAAATTTGGGAATTAAGGGAAGCAATGATCTGGGTTTATTGCTTCCTTCTATCCGGGATTGGATGGCTTCTCAAGAGGAAAATCTACTATTAAAAGGGGGAAAAATTGATGAAAATCAAGACTATTGAGGATTTAAAGAAAATTAAGGAAGAAGCCCAGCAAAAAACGGCTTTGCGAGAGGGAGTAGGAGATTATAAATTGGTAGTTTACATGGGCACCTGTGGGATTGCAGCTGGTGCCAGAGGAGTTATGTCTGCCATTTTAGAGGAAATTTCCAAGAGGGAGCTTAAAAATATCATAGTAACTCAAGCTGGCTGTATCGGGCTTTGTGACCGGGAGCCATTAGTAGGAGTAGAAAAGAGGGATGGAGAAAAAATACTTTACGGTAACCTTACTCCAGAGAAAGCGAGGCAGATAGTGGCTTCTCACTTGGTTAATGGGCAAATTATTGGAGACTGGGTAGTTAGTGCCCAACAGTAGGGGAGGTTGAGTTATGGCGATAGAAATAGAAAGATGTCAAGTGCTTTTATGTGCGGGGGCGGCTTGTATTTCCTCTGGTGCTTTACGGGTGAAAGAAGCTTTAGTTAGAGAAATTCAAAGAAATGGCTTGGAAACCGAAGTCACTTTAATTGAAACTGGTTGTGTAGGTCCTTGTAATTTAGGTCCGTTAGCCATAGTCTATCCAGAAGGAGTTTTCTATCAGAAGTTAACCGCAGACGATGTACCAGAATTGGTAGAGGAGCACCTTTTAAAAGGTAGAGTGGTGGAACGCCTCCTTTATCAACCTCCAACTGAAGAGAAAAAGAAGTTGGTAGAGGAAATTGATTTTTTTCGACGGCAGGAGAAAATTGCCCTGCGAAATACCGGTTTTATCAATCCCCTTTCTATTGAGGATTACATTGCGCGCGATGGTTACCTGGCCTTAGCCCAGGTTCTTTCTACTCTTACCCCGGAAGAGGTAATTGCCGAAGTCAAAAAATCAGGCCTCAGAGGACGGGGAGGAGCCGGCTTTCCTACTGGCTTAAAGTGGGAATTTACTCATAATGCTCCGGGCAAAGAGAAATACGTAATTTGTAATGCAGATGAAGGTGACCCCGGGGCATTTATGGATAGGAGTATTTTAGAGGGCGACCCCCATTCAGTGCTGGAAGCCATGGCTATTGCTGGTTACGCGGTAGGAGCCAATCAAGGTTATATTTATGTTCGAGCCGAATATCCTTTGGCAGTGGAGCGGTTAGATTATGCTATTTCCCAGGCTCGAGACTACGGTGTATTGGGAAAGGATATTATGGGAACCGGCTTTGACTTCGAAGTAGAAATTAGAATTGGAGCCGGAGCGTTTGTGTGTGGAGAAGAAACGGCCCTTATCGCTTCGGTGGAAGGTAAACGAGGTATGCCTCGACCCAAACCACCTTTCCCTGCTCAGAATGGGTTATGGGAGAAACCTACTTTAATCAACAATGTGGAAACTTATGCCAATATCCCCCCCATTATCCTCAAGGGAGCCGACTGGTTCAGTCAAATTGGGACCGGTACCAGCAAAGGAACTAAGGTGTTTGCCTTAGCAGGAGATGTTAATAATACTGGATTGGTGGAAGTACCAATGGGGATTTCCCTTGGAGAAATAGTGTATGATTTGGGAGGCGGAGTTAGAGGAGATAAAAGATTAAAGGCGGTCCAAATCGGCGGCCCATCAGGAGGTTGCATTCCGATTGGAAATTTAAATGTAAAAATTGATTATGAATCGCTCAAAGAATTGGGAGCTATTATGGGTTCTGGTGGGTTAATCGTTATGGATGAGGATACCTGTATGGTGGACCTGGCCCGGTTCTTTTTGGAATTTGTTCAGGATGAATCTTGTGGCAAATGTACTCCTTGCCGGATTGGAACTAAGCGAATGTTAGAGATTCTGGAGCGAATTACCCGGGGAGAGGGAAAAGAGGGAGATATTGAACTCTTAGAAGACTTGGCCTGGAAAATAAAAACTACTGCTCTTTGTGGTCTGGGTCAAACCGCTCCTAACCCGGTTTTAAGCACCCTCCAGTATTTCCGAGAAGAGTATGAAGCCCATATCAGAGAAAAGACCTGTCCGGCAGTGGTCTGTCGACCCCTGTTCCGAGCTCCCTGTCAGCATGCCTGTCCCCTGCAGATGGATATTCCCGGGTATGTTTCTCGGGTAAAAGAAGGGGATTATCTGGGAGCTTATCAAATTATTCGAGAAGACAATCCCCTACCTTCGGTTTGTGGGCGGGTTTGTCATCATCCCTGTGAATCGAAATGTCGAAGAGGACAGATGGACGAAGCGGTGGCAATCGATGATATCAAACGATTTGTAGCTGATTATGCCCGTCAGAACAAGATTTCTCTCCCGGTAGTGATGGAACGGCGGAGAGAAGGTCAGATAGCTGTGGTTGGGTCAGGACCGGCGGGATTGACTGCTGCTTATTTCCTGGCTAAAAAAGGTTACCAGGTAACTATTTTAGAAGAGCAGCCGGTAGCCGGTGGAATGTTAGCTTTGGGAATACCGGCTTATCGTTTACCGAGAGAAGCCTTAAACTACGATATTGACCAACTACGAGCGATGGGAGTAGAGATTAAACTTAACCAGAAATTGGGACGAGACTTTACTTTAGAGAGTTTGCGTAATCAATTCAGTGCTGTTTTTCTGGCTATTGGTGCTTGGAAGAGTGTTCCCCTGGGGGTACCGGGAGAAGAACTCAAAGGAGTAGTTCCTGCTCTTGATTTGTTGAAGAGAATCAATTTAGGGGAAAAGGTAGAGGTTCCTGCTCGAGCAGTAGTGGTTGGCGGAGGTAACGCTGCAGTTGATGCTGCCCGAATTCTTCTGCGTATGGGAGCAGAAGAGGTGCACCTGGTCTATCGGAGAACCCGGGGTGAAATGCCGGCTATTTCAGAAGAAATAGAGGATGGAGAAAAAGAAGGGGTGATTTTTGATTTTCTGATGACCCCGCTCGAAATAATTGGTGATGAGAATGGTCAGGTTTCGGGAATCAAGTTGCAAAGAATGCGACTGGGAGATTTTGACCGCAGTGGGAGGAGAAAACCGGTCCCAATTGAAGGGGCAGAAGAGCTGATGAAGTGTGACCTGGTAGTGTCAGCTATCGGACAAGTGCCCGAGGCGGACAATCTGGGAGAAAGAATGCCCCTTGATTATCGGGGAAACATCGCAGTTAACCCTTATACCTTAGCTACTTCCCTTTCGGGGGTATTTGCGGGGGGAGACGCTATAGGCAAAGAGGCCACTGTAGTAAACGCTATGGCCCTGGGTAAGAAGGCGGCATTTAGCATTCATGATTACCTTCAGGCGGGCGAAGAAGAAGAGGAAAAGCTGATAGAAATACCTAAAGTTGGTGCCATTGAGGAACCGCCAGTAATGAAAGAAACCCCGCGGGTTAAGGCCCCTAAACTTTCCCCGCAAGAGCGGGTGTGTGGTTTTGCTGAGGTAAAATTGTGTTTGAGCGAAACTGATGCTCGAGAAGAAGCGGAACGTTGTCTCAGATGTGATTTAGAAAAAGTAATGAAGAAATATCAACAGTTGGCTTTGGTAGAGGAGGAGGAATGATGGAAACCATCAAATGGGAAGATGAGCATATTTTTCAAGAGGTAGACTCCATAATTGAAAAATATTGGGAAGAGAAATCCCCCCTTTTGTGTGTTCTGCAGGAGATTTCTCTTCGTTGGCACTATTTACCTCGCCCGCTTATGCAGCATGTGGCTGAAAAGCTGGATGTTCCGTCAAGTAAAGTGTATGGTGTGGCCACCTTTTATTCTTTTTTGGAAACAGAGCCGATTGGCCAACACGTTGTTCGAGTTTGTGAGAGTGCACCCTGTCATGTAAGGGGAGCGATGGATGTTCTCTCTACCTTAAAAAGAGAGTTAGGGATTAAAGAAGGAGAGACCACCAGGGATGGCAAATTTACTTTAGAGGTTACCAGTTGTTTGGGAGTGTGTGGCGTGGCACCGGCCATGATGATAGACCAGGTTACTTATGGGAATCTCACTCCGGAGAGAATCCGCGAAGTGCTGACTCTCTATAATTGATGGGAGGGAGATCGATATGTTTTATCGGATGCACGTTTTGGTAGAGATGAGCAGTACCTCGATTCCTCTGGGAGCAGCTCAAATAAAGGAGAGACTGGAGAGAGAAGTAGAAAAAGCTGGCCTTTCCCAGGAGATTCAAATTTTGGAGAGTGGTAGTTTGGGTGCAGCAGTTCCTTCCCCTTTTATCGCGGTGTATCCAGACAATATTGTTTACGCCCCGGTGAAAATAGGGGAGGTTAAAAGAATAGTAGAAGAGCATTTTCTCAAAGGTAGACCGGTGAAAGACTTGATATATTTTAAAGAAAAAACCCCAGGAGTTCATGCTTTCCTTCCCCGCTCTCCCTTGGCTAAAGAGAAAAGGGTTGTCCTGCGGAATAGTGGTCTCATTGACCCGATGAACATTGAAGACTATATCGCCCGTGATGGTTACCTGGCTTTGGCCCGGGTTCTTTCTCTTTCTCCCGAAGAAGTGATTGGTATCGTAAAGGATTCCGGTCTTTTGGGTAGAGGTGGGGCTGGTTTTCCCACTGGCTTAAAGTGGGAATTTACTTATAAAGCTCCGGGAGAAGAAAAGTATATTGTCTGTAACGCTGATGAAGGGGAGCCGGGGACTTTTAAAGACCGGTTGATTTTAGAAGGCGACCCTCACTCGGTATTGGAAGCCATGGCTATTGCCGGTTACGCGGTGGGAGCTAACACTGGTTATATCTATATTCGAGCCGAATATCCAGAGAGTATTCGACACCTAGAGACAGCGATTGAGCAAGCCAACCAGCGCGGCCTTTTAGGAAAAGATATTTTTGGTTCTGGTTTCGATTTCCAGGTTAAAATTAGAAAAGGAGCCGGAGCTTATGTTTGTGGTGAGGAAACTGCTCTTTTGGAATCGATAGAAGGCGGTAGGGGAGAACCGCGGGTTAAACCTCCTTATCCTCCCCAAAGCGGTTTGTGGGGCAAACCTACGGTGATCAACAATGTGGAAACTCTGGCCAATATCCCCCCTATTATTCTCAACGGTCCGCAGTGGTTCAAAAATATCGGTACTCCCACTTGTCCAGGGACTAAGGTTTTTACCCTGACCGGTAATATTAATAACCTGGGTTTGACCGAAGTGCCTATGGGGATTACCCTGCGGGAATTAATTTTGGAAATAGGGGGAGGGGTAGCCCAGGGGAATGGCCTCAAGTTGGTTCAGACCGGTGGCCCTTCCGGGGGAACCATGACCCCGGATTTACTTGATGTTCCCATGGATTTTGATACTCTTCCTAAATACAATTCGGCTTTGGGTTCGGGAGCTTTAACTGTTATCGATGATACCCACTGTATTGTAGATGTAACGAAAAATTTCTGCCGATTTTTCTTACATGAATCTTGTGGTAAATGCACCCCCTGTCGAATAGGCAACAAGCGGGTGGTGGAAATTCTGGAGCGGATATCAGTTGGTGAGGGCAAAATGGAAGACCTGGATACTCTTAAATTTTTGGGAGAACACATGAAAACTACCTCTTTTTGTGGTTTAGGTCAAGCAGCACCCAACCCACTTTTGCGATGTCTGGTGTTTTTCCAGGAAGAATTCGAAGCCCATATTGTGGATAAAAAGTGTTTGACTGGAAGTTGTGAAATGAATAAAGGGCAAAAAGTTTTGGTTCACTAACCCTAACCATGCCTATTTTTAAGAAAAATGAGATGAAGGAGTGAGGAAAAAGATGGCTAAAACTACCGGAGAAATGGAAAAGAAAGAAACCCAAAATATGATTACTATTTATTTAGATGGCAAGGAAGTAGAAGTCCCTCAAGGCGTGAGTGTGCTTGAGGCTTGTCAGATGGAAGGCATTCACATTCCTACCCTCTGTTACTTTGAAGGGCTTTCTCCTTGGGGGGGCTGCCGGATTTGCCTGGTAGAGATTGAGGGTCAGCCTAACTTGGCAGCATCTTGTGTTACTCCAGTTCGAGAGGGCATGAAAATCAGGACCACTTCGAAAAAGGTAAGAGAGGCCCGACGGGCTAATTTAGAATTGCTGCTTTCCAACCATCCTTTGGATTGTCAGCTGTGCGATCGAAACGGCTCTTGTGAGTTGCAGGACCTGGCTTATCAGTTTGGAGTAAGAGAGATTCACTTTAAGGGAGAACGTAAAACCTATGAGGTGGATAACAGCAGTCCTTCGGTTAAAAGAGATGCCGAGCGGTGTATCCTTTGCGGTCGCTGTGTAAGAACTTGTCGGGAAGTTCAGACAGTGTGTGCTATTGATTATGCCAATCGGAGTTTTGAAACATTTATTAGCCCTTCTCTCGGTCTTCCTTTAGGGGAGAGTGTTTGTGTTAACTGTGGTCAGTGTATATTGGCTTGCCCTACTGGTGCTCTTTCTGAGGTTTCTCATGTTGACCAGGTATGGGATGCAATTGAAGATCCGGAAAAATTTGTGGTGTTGCAAACTGCTCCTGCTATTCGGGTAAGTATTGGTGAACCATTTGGTTTACCTCCTGGCACGATTAGTACCGGAAAAATGGTGGCTGCTTTTCGCCGATTAGGGTTTGACCGAATATTTGACACTAATTTTAGTGCCGACTTGACCATTATTGAAGAAGGAACCGAATTCATCAATCGCGTAAAACAAGGGGGGAAACTTCCCCTCATTACTTCTTGTAGTCCTGGTTGGATTAAATTCATGGAACACTTTTATCCTGACCTTATGGATAACGTTTCTACCTGTAAATCGCCGCAACAGATGTTTGGAGCGGTGGCTAAAACTTACTATGCCCAAAAATTGGGTATCGACCCCCAGGATATGATAGTGGTATCTATTATGCCTTGTACTGCCAAAAAATTTGAATGCCAGAGGGAAGAAATGAGCGCCAGTGGTTGTCAGGATGTTGATTTTTCTCTTACCACCAGAGAAGCAGCTCGGATGCTTAAAGAAAAGGGAATTGACCTTAAGGAAATGCCAGATGAAGATTTTGATGACCCCTTGGGTATTTCTACCGGAGCAGCCGCAGTGTTTGGGGCAACCGGTGGAGTTATGGAAGCAGCTCTGCGGAGTGTATATGAGCTTTTAACCGGTAAAACTCTGGAAAAATTGGATTTTTATCCGGTTCGAGGAATAGAAGGGGTAAAAGAGGCCACAGTAGAGGTAGATGGAATGGAAGTGAAGGTAGCGGTGGCCCATAGTCTTTCCAACGCACGTCAGGTTCTTGACTGGGTGCGTTCTGGTGAAGCGCAATATCACTTTATTGAAATAATGGCCTGTCCAGGAGGATGTATCGGTGGAGGTGGTCAACCGATTCCCACCAATCTGGAAAACAGGATGAAACGAATTGAAGCTATCTACCAGGTGGACCAGAGCCTGCCGTTGCGGAAGTCCCATGAAAACCCGGCGGTTAAACAGCTGTATAAAGAATTTCTGGGTGAGCCCAACGGGGAAAAAGCCCATCACCTTTTGCATACCCATTATTTGGCTCGAGAAAAAATGTAGTTTTGTTAACTTAGTTTGCATAATAATGTCTGAAGAACGGATTTTTGCCATTGACCCAGGAAAAGATAAATTAGGAATAGCGCTACTGGACGAGGAGGGGAATATTCTTTATAAAAAGATTGTTACCAAAAATAGTTTACCTGAGGTGTTTTCTTTAACCCTCTCTGATAAGAAAAATTTTACGATAGTGGTGGGTAACAGTACCGGTCGGGAATTTGTGGTTGATTTTTTGAGAGAGAGGGAGATTCCCTACCGTTTAGTTAATGAACGGGGAAGTTCGGAGGAAGCTAAAATCCTCTATTTTAAAGAAAATCCTCCCCGGGGAATCAAGAAGTTTTTCCCGGCCTCTTTTCTGTTTCCCAAGGAGCCATTTGATGATTGGCAAGCGGTAGTTATTGGCCGCCGTTTTCTTCGCTTAAAGCAGACAGAGGAGAGAGAATGAATGGAAGATGGTAAACTTTTAGGAAAACAGATTACAGGATTAGCACGAGAGTCTATCCGCTATTACTTGCAAACCGGAGAAATTTTGCCCTGTCCGCTTGACCTTCACCCTTATCTTTTGCAGGAGCGACGAGGGGTGTTTGTTTCCTTGAAAAAAGGAAAAACTCTTCGGGGATGCATTGGCACTTTCATTCCTCAACAGAAAAATATAGCAGAAGAGGTTATTTACAATGCGGTAAGTGCTGCTATCCAAGATCCTCGTTTTCCTCCGGTTAGGAAGGAAGAGCTACAGCAGCTTAGAATTTCGGTGGATATTCTTTCTGAACCGGAAAGAGTGCGCAATTTGGACGAATTGGACCCTTCTCGTTATGGGATAATTGTGGAAAGTGGTTGGAAAAAGGGGCTGCTGCTACCCGATATCGAAGGGGTAAACTCGGTGGAAGAACAAGTCCGGATTGCCTCAGCTAAAGCGGGAATTTCTCCCGGTCAGCCGGTAGTAATATATCGATTTACGGTGGATCGATTTCGGGAGGAGGATTACTGGTAAAAAAAGGATGTCGAAAGTAGCTAATTTTTGGGAAACCGAACAAGACCAGAAAGTTAATTGCCTCCTTTGCCCTCATCATTGTTCCATTGCTCCCGGTAAAAGTGGAATTTGCCGGGTGAGGAAGAATGAGGCAGGAGTACTTATTGCTCGTACCTTCGCTCGAGTGAGTGCGGTAAATTTTGATCCAATAGAGAAAAAACCGCTTTATCATTTTTACCCTGGCCAGAGTATTCTTTCTTTGGGCAGTGTGGGGTGTAATTTCCACTGCCTTTTTTGTCAGAACTGGGAAATATCACAGGTTGACCCTGACCACTTTCCTTTGCAAAAGATGAGTCCTTCCGAGGCAGTGGACCTGGCAAATACTCGTAATTCAATTGGTTTGGCTTATACATACAACGAACCTTTTATTTGGTGGGAATATGTACACGAGACGGCGGAATTAGCTAAAAAAAGCCAACTGAAAAATGTTTTGGTAACCAACGGTTTTGTTGAGACAAAACCCCTACAGGAGCTTTTACCTCTGATAGATGCCATGAACATCGACCTCAAATCGATGGAAAACAGTTTCTACCGCAAGTATTGTGGAGGAGAGTTGGAACCGGTTATCAGAACCATTGAAACCAGCTACCAATTTGGGGTTCATATTGAGCTTACCAATTTGCTTATTCCCGGATTAAACGAGGAAGAAGAACAACTGGTTAAATTAGTAGACTGGGTTTCTACCCTTAGCCCCGATATTCCCCTCCACTTTTCGCGCTATTTTCCAGCCTATCGTTTATCATCAGGGTTGCCCACTTCTCTTTCGATGTTAGAGCGAGCTTACCGGATAGCTCGAGAAAAGCTGTCTTTTGTGTATCTGGGAAACGTAGCTGACCAAAAGGGCAGCACCACTTTTTGTCCTTCCTGCCAACAGCCGGTAATCATAAGAAGAGGGTATGCCGTTGATAAAGCGGGTCTGGATGGCGCTAACTGTCGTTTTTGTGGTACCTCCTTGCCGATAGTTGTCTGATGAAAAAAAGGATTTTGGTTATTATTTTATCTTTTTTTTTGATTGGGCTTAGCGGGTGTCAGAGTGATCGGCAGGAATCCTGGGAAAAACAGGTTTTTTGGGGATTTGATACTTGGATAGAGGTAACTGTTCCTTCTTCTTACTCCCGGCTTTTACCCAAAGTGAAGACTTATGTTCAGCAGCTTGATCAGGAGTGGAATCGTTTTTCCTCTTCCAGTTTGATTTCAAAAATTAATGATTCCCCTTCACCTTGCCGAGTGGATAAAGATACTTTTCATTTGATCGAACTATCCTGGAAGCTAAAAGAGAAAACTGGTGGTTTTTTTCATATCGGAGTTGCTTCTTTAGTTGACCTTTGGGGATTTTCTACCCGGCCGCGGGTTCCCTCTCCTGCAGAAATAGAAAAAGCTCTTGCTGAGCTGGCAGAATTTTCAATAGTGATTGATTATCAAAAACAAACGGTTACGGTAGAAAATGGTAAGATTGACCTGGGAGGAATTGCCAAGGGATACTTGGTAGATTATATTGCCAATTTTTTGAGGAAAGAGGGAGTAACAAAGGGACTGATTAATGCTGGAGGCACGGTAACCGGCTGGGGGAAAAAATGGAAAGTAGGAGTTACCCACCCTCGCCAACCGGAGTTGTTAGGTTATATAATGGTGGATGGCCAGGTGGTTTCCACCTCAGGTGATTATTTCCGTTATTTGGAAAAGGAAGGAAAGAGGTATTCTCATATTTTGAATCCTTTTACCGGCTATCCGAAAGATGATTTTTTGAGTGCCACGGTAGTGGCCGAAAACGGAGCCTTAGCTGATGCTCTTTCCACCGCAATCATGGCTGGCGGATGGGAAGCATTATCTTCGATTCGGGCAGAATTTCCCCAAGTGGGAATTGTGCTGGTGGAACAAGAAGGAATAGTTTATCTATCTCCTTCGGTTCAGCCATATTTTACCCTCTCGCTGCCCGAGCTTGAACTGAGGGATTTACTGTGAGCCGAAAAAGTTGGATGATTCTTTTATTGGTGATAATTCTTTTACAGATAGTGCTGATTGCTGCTCAAGAGCAGGGGGTAGCAGTTGGTACCCCACTCAGGGTTTTTGCCTGGCCTCTTTACCGAGGGGCGGTGGTTATCAGGGATAGTTTTTCTAATTTGGTTTATCGTTTTCGCTCGCAAGAACGCTTGATTGAGGAGAATTTGGCTTTGGAGGAAAAAATGAACCAGTTAATAATGGAAAACACTTTATTAGAAGAGACTATCCAGCAGCTGATCTCCGAGCTGGATGCTCGCCGAATCGAGCGGGAGATTCCTTTTGAGATTATACCATCTCAGGTAGTGGCCCGCGACCCCTATGATTGGATGGGTCGAGCAATTATTGATAAGGGGACAGAGGATGGGTTAAGAGAAAATTTACTGGTGGTAACCTATGAAGGCCTGGCTGGGCGGGTAGAAGAGGTTCATCCGCGACATGCGGTGGTACGTTTAATATTAAGCCCTTCTCTGGCAATAGGAGGGATTGTTCAAAGAACCCGAGATCTGGGAGTAGTTACCGGAGATGGCTCCGGTCGCTGTATTATGAAATACGTGTATCAAACTTCACCAGTGACGGTGGGGGATTTGGTAGTGACTTCTGGCTTGGGAGTTGATACCCCCCGAGGAGTGGTAATCGGCAAAGTAGAAGCAGTAAACACTTTAGGAGGGAGTATGTTTAAAGAAGTTTTAATTGAGCCAAGCTGTGATTTTTCTTCTTTAGAAAAAGTGTTTGTTATTCAATCTTTTTCCCAGGAGGATGAGGTCCATTTTTGAACAATATTTTTTCTGTTTTATTTTTGTTTTTCTCTGTCACTTTTTTAATCTTTCTTTTCTTAGTTTTTTTTATCCTCCGCTTTCTCAATTTAATTTTTACCTGTTTTTGGTAGTCTTGATTGGTGTGCGAGAAAGGAACTGGAGTATTAAATTCATCCTTTTATTTCTTCTGGGATTTGGTTTGGATCTTTTTTCCTATGCTCCCTGGGGGAGCTATCTCTTACTGGTTCTGGCTTCAGGTATGGTGGTAGCTTTTTGGTTAGAAGCTTTTACTCCTTCTGCCTGGTCGCTGCTGGTTCTCTTTTTGGTTCTGGCTTTACTGGGAGGAGTATTGGGATATTTTATTATCTCCCTTCGAGAAGGGGTTTGCCCCACAGCGATTCAGATATTGGGCGTAAAAGTGGTGGAAGGTTTAGCCCATCTGGCTATTTTCCATCTTTTTTGGGGAAAATTGTTTTTGAATCGATTAGAAAATGTGGAATAAAAATCCGTTAGAACAAACTCAAAGAAGAATAACCATTCTATTTTGGATTTTTTTAGCTTTATTGATTGTTCTTTCTCTTCGTCTTTGGCAATTGAGCGTACTTGAGCGAGAGCGATATCAGTTGAGGTCTGAACAAAACCGGATTCGGATTTCCCCTTTGTCCGCCCCTCGAGGATTTATTTTTGACCGTAATCGGCAAGTTTTGGCAGAGGACCTTCCTAACTTTACTGCCGTATTTGTGCCGGGGACTGTTAACTTGGAAGAAGCAATAAGTGGTTTAGAGCAAATTTTGGGAAGGACGATTTCTACTTCTCCCCGAGAACGATCCTCAGGTGAAATGGTATTAGTAGATAATTTAACCATTGAAGAAGTCATTCGAATAGAGCAGGCAGGAGAAAAGCTTCCTGGGATTTTAATCGAAACCTTTTTTGCTCGCCACTACCCCTTGAGTGAGGTAACATCTCATGTAGTGGGATATGTGGGGCGAGTAAGTGCTGAAGAATTGAGTCAGGGAAAAAGTGCAGACTATTCTCCGGATGATTTTATCGGTAAAAACGGGGTGGAACTTTTTTATGAGGATATTTTAAAGGGGAAAAAAGGGTATCGGCGGATGGAAGTAAATGCTCTGGGGAAAGTGGTTTCGGTTTTAGAAAATGTTCCTCCTCGGTTTGAGAATAGTTTAGTTTTAACTTTGGACAGCGAATTTCAGCAGTTTTGTTATCAGTTGTTGGAGGGGAAAAAGGGAGTGATACTGGTGGGAGACCCCTGGACGGGTGAAATTTTAGTTATGGTTAATCGTCCGGCTTTTGACCCCAACGCCCTCAGTCGGGGAGTCACTCAGGAAGAGTGGAAAGAAATTTCCCTTGACCCGGGATTTCCTCTTACTAACCGGGCTATTCAGTCTCTTTACCCTCCGGGGTCGCTATTTAAATTATTGATAGCCTTTTCAGCTCTGGAAGAGGGAGCGGTGAATGAAAAAAGTGTTTTTTCTTGCCCGGGTTATTTAGACTACAATGATTGGCGTTACTGGTGTTGGAAAAGACAAGGTCATGGTAGGGTGGATTTGGTTTCAGCGATTGCTCAATCTTGTAATGTAACCTTTTATAACTTAGGGTTGGCAGTAGGGCCGGATAATATTAGAAATTATGCTCAGCAATTTTATTTTGGTCGACCCTCTGGTATTGATTTGCCGGGAGAAAAGAATGGATTTTTACCTTCTCCTCTTTGGAAAAGGCAAAACCTGGGAGAGTTCTGGTTTCCAGGAGATACTATTAATCTTGCTATCGGCCAAGGATATCTCTTAGTTACCCCCTTCGAATGCTGGCAGATGATTAGCCTCATTGCTACCCAGGGCATAAAGGCAAAACCACACCTTCTTTTAAAAGTTTTGGACGCGAAGGGAGAAGAAATTTGGTCTTTTACCCCGCAAATTGAAGATAAAATTGAGGCCCAACCACAAACTTGGAATTTAATCCATCAGGGCATGAGACAAGTAGTAGAGCAAGGCACCGGATATGCTTGTCGGGGTTTGCCGGTGAACGGGAAAACCGGAACTGCCCAAAACCCGCAGGGGGAAGATCATTCTTGGTTTGGTGGATTTTTCCCCCGGGAAGAGCCTGAATTAGCTTTTTTGGTTCTGGTGGAGCACGGAGGAGATGGTAGTGGAGAGGCTGCCCAGTTATCTCGGAAAATAGTAGAATGGTGGATAAAAAATCGAGGAGGGTCGGAATAGTGGATTTTAAAAAACCATTGGTAATTGCGGCTTTAGTTCTTTCTATTTTAGGAATTTTTGCTGTGTATAGCGTAGACCCTTTTCGAGGGCAGGGATTAGTCTGGAGTAGCTTTTATGGTCGACAGATAATCTGGTGTTTAGTAAGTTGGGTTTGGTTTTTGTTAATCATCAGGATAGACTATCAAACTCTAATTAAGTACGGTTGGTGGATTTATTTGTTAGTGATTTTTTCTTTGATAGCAGTTTTAATAGTAGGAGAAGTGGATGAGACCGGATCCAGAAGATGGATTTTTTCTCGTTCGGTTCAGCCCTCGGAATTGGCTAAAATCGGTTTTATTATTTTTCTAACCCGTTATTTAGTCCAGAGAGTGGAAGAATTTGATACCTGGGCTTTATTTTTTAAAGTTGCGGCTTTAGGTGCCATTCCTACTTTGCTTATCTTTTTCCAACCCGATTTTGGGACCGCCATTTTTTTTGTAATCATATCTTTTTTAGCTTTGGTTTTATCCAATTTTGCGGTTCGTCGTCTGTTAGTAATATTGGGTATGGGGGTAGTAGCCTCTTTTATTTCCTGGTTTTTCCTGCTGGATTATCAGAAGGAACGCCTGCTTTCTTTTTTTGCCCCCCAACGAGACCCCTTAGGAAGTGGATACAATGTCATTCAATCTTTGATTGCTATCGGAGCGGGTGGACTATCCGGAAAAGGCTGGCTTTCTGGAAGTCAGAGCCAACTTCAATTTTTGCCCGCCCGCTATACCGATTTTATATTTGCTGCTTGGTGTGAGCAGTTTGGTTTTTTAGGGGGGATGGCTCTGTTGGTTCTTTTTGGAGTTTTAATTTGGTCTATGTTTAATATTGCTCTGGAATGCCCTAATCTGGAAGGAAAATTTTTAACTTCCCTTTTAACCTGGATTTTTGTTTTCCAAATAGGGATAAACATAGGTATGAACATGGGGATTATGCCGGTTACCGGTATTCCTCTTCCTTTTATAAGCTATGGAGGGAGTTCGTTGGTGGTAAACTTAACCGCAGTTGGTATTATTTACAATGTAGCTCAATCGAAAGGAGAAGAAGATTGGGAACCGATCCTTTAGATCATCTCTGGAAAAATAAAGAGTTCTTAACAGTTCGTAAACCGGGCCAGTATCTGGGCCGGGAGTGGAATATCACTGTAAAAACTGGCCAAAACGATGCCCCGGCTTTAGTTTTGGCCTTTCCTGATATTTACGAGATCGGTATGTCTTATGTGGGATTACATATCCTGTATCAGATTTTTAATTCTTTTACCGGGTTTCGAGCAGAGAGGACTTTTCTTCCCTGGCCAGATATGGCAGAAGTGCTTAAAAGAAAAGGCATTCCTCTTTTCTCCTGGGAAACTAAAACTCCGGTTCGGGAATTTGATGTTTTGGGAATCACCCTTCAGCATGAACTCAGCTATACCAATGTTTTATACATTCTCGAGCTGGCTGGTATTCCCTTCCGTTCTCAAGAACGGGGAGAGGGATTTCCCCTGGTTTTGGGGGGTGGCCCTTGTATGGCTAACCCGGAACCGGTAGCTGATTTTTTTGATTGTTTTTTTATAGGAGAAGTAGAAGAAGCGGCGGCAGAGCTGGTTCATATTTGGAAAGAGATGAGGGGGAGCAACAAAGAATCACTCCTAAAAGAAATGTCCCGAGTAAAAGGAGTGTATGTCCCTTCCCTTTACCCGCTACCTTGCTCTACCAGCAGGATAGGGAGCACCTCCTCTGCCAACCAAAGTCTACCGCCGGTAGTAGAGAAAAGATGGGTGAAAGACCTGGATAGGACTCCTTACCCGGAGAAAATGATAGTTCCCTTTGTCAGCATTGTGCATGACCGAGCTTCGGTTGAAATTGCTCGTGGGTGTCCTCGTGGATGTCGTTTCTGTCAAGCAGGTATAATTTACCGACCTCATCGGGAACGCTCTTCACAGACAGTTGTCAA
This sequence comes from Candidatus Atribacteria bacterium, assembly GCA_030156825.1. Lineage (GTDB taxonomy): Bacteria > Atribacterota > Atribacteria > Atribacterales > JASGLU01 > JASGLU01. The sequence continues at coordinate 16,539 of JASGLU010000006.1, forward strand.
TATAGCGGAAAAACTAATTCAAAATACCGGATACAACGAAGTATCCCTTCTTTCCTTGAGTAGTACTGATCATTCCCAGATTCAGGCCTTGGTTCAAGACCTAACCGCAAAGATGAGACCCTATCGGGTGAATGTTTCCCTTCCTTCCTTACGGATGGACACTTTTTCTCTAAATGTTGCTCGTAGTTTACAAACGGTGAGAAAAAGTGGATTAACCTTTGCCCCAGAAGCAGGAACCGAGAGAATGAGGAGAATTATAAACAAAGGGTTAACTGACGCTGATATTTTTCAAACCCTGGAGACGGCTTTTAGCCTGGGTTGGCGGGAAGTAAAACTTTACTTTATGATTGGTCTTCCGCAAGAAAGAGAAGAGGATATCCGGGGCATTGCCCGCTTGGTGTTGGAAGGGATTAAAGTCGGTAGAAAAGTGGGTAAGGCTTTCGGCTCCCTTCATGTTAGTGCTTCTGCTTTTGTGCCAAAGCCCCAAACTCCTTTTCAATGGGTGGCTCAAGAAAAACCCGAGGTTTTAAAAGACAAGGTGGGACTTCTGCGCTCTCTGTTAAAAAGGGATAGAGGGGTGCGCTTTCATTGGTCGGATTTTGAGACTAATTTGGTAGAAGCGGCTCTGGCTCGAGGTGACCGAAAGCTAAGTAAAGTAATCGAGCGGGTTTATCAGGGGGGAGGTTTTATGCAAAGTTGGCGGGAATTTTTCTCTTTTGCTCGCTGGGAGGAGGCTTTTACTGAAGAAGGCCTTTCTCTGGGCTCATATGCTCAGCAACCGCTGAGCATATCTCAAGTGCTCCCCTGGGGGCATATTTCCTTTGGAGTGAGCTCCGATTTTTTATGGGAGGAATATCAGAAAGCCACCCGGGAAGAGTTAACTCTTCCTTGCCGACCGGAAACCAATTGTAAAAAGTGTGGAGTGTGTTTTTAAATGGAAGAAAATTATCGTTATTGGCTAATTCATCAAAAATTGTTTCCCTTTCATTTTTTATCCCAATTGGATTTGAATCGTTTCTGGGAAAGGGCGGCCCGAAGGGGAGGACTACCGCTGGCCTTTTCTCAGGGATTTAACCCCCGACCCCTGTTTTCTTTTGGCCCGGCCACCCCGGTTGGGGTAGAGAGTCGGGTGGAAGTTTTTGAATTGACCTTGACTCAGAATTGGTTGGAGGAAGAAATCAAGGAAAAGCTTAATCGCGAGGGACCAGCAGAGCTGGCGATTCAACGAATAAGTCGTGCCCCTTCTAATCGGAAGTTATCGCGGGCTATCCGCGGTCTTCGTTATTCTTTTTGGTTTTCCTCTTCTCTGGCCGATTCTTCTTTGGAAGAAGGTCTATCTTTACCTGCGGGAATAGAATGGGAAAAAAAAGAGTTTTTGGCTTCATCGGGTTTTGTGCTATCATTTTGGTTCAAAGGGGAAAAAGTTTTTTCCAGTCCGATTAAATTTGTTGAATATTTAAGCTCGATTTTAAACGGCTTGTTGCCAGAAAAAATAATAAAGGAGGAAGTTTTTTTGGAAACGGAGGGCTCAAAAAGTTGAAAAAAGAGATTGTGATAGATATGTCCGAAGTGGAAACTCGGGCTGCCTTGTTAGAGGAGGGGAAAGTAGTAGAGTTTTTTTTTGAAAGGTCTACTGAATCCCGGTTAGCCGGTAGTATTTACAAGGGAATGGTAGAAAATGTTCTTCCCGGAATCCAATCAGCTTTTGTAAATATTGGTTTGGAAAAGAATGCTTTTCTTTTTATCGGGGATATGTTGCTGGAAGAAAAGAGAACGCGCAAAAAAATAGAAGAGTTAGTAAAGCCAGGTCAAGAATTGATTGTTCAGGTAGCCAAAGAACCGATGGGGACTAAAGGACCTCGGGTTAGCACCAAAATCTCACTCCCGGGAAGGTTTGTAGTCCTTATTCCCGGGATTGACGTAGTTGGGGCTTCTCACCGCATTTCTTCGGCTGAGGAACGAGAACGGCTTAAAAATTTGGTAGAAGAAGTTAGACCACAAAGGATGGGAATAATTATAAGGACTGCGGCCGAGGGGAAAAGCAAAGAGGAGATTGAAGAAGATATCAATCAACTTACTCGGCTTTGGACCAGAATTCAAAGGAAAGCCGATATCATTGCTGCTCCTTCTCCTTTGTACGAGGAACAAAGTTTGCTCTATACTTTAGTGAGGGATGTGGTTAATGAAGAAGTGGTGGCTATCTGGATTAACTCTTACTTTGGCTATCAAAAGCTGCGAGATTTTGTGGGATCGGTTATTCCCTTGCTGGAGGAACGAGTGAAATTATTTGAAAGTAGGGAAAATATTTTTGATCATTTTTCTTTATCCCAGGAAATAAATAAAGCTTTAAGCCGGAAAGTATGGTTAAAGAGTGGTGGATATTTAGTATTTGACCGAACCGAAGCCATGACGGTGGTAGATGTAAATACCGGTAAATTCATAGGGAAGAAAGATATTCAAGAAACTATTTTAAAGACTAACTTGGAAGCAGCAGAAGAGATAGCGCGACAGGTTCGCCTGCGGGATATTGGGGGGATCATTTTAATTGATTTTATCGATATGGGAAAAAGGGAGCATCGAAGACAGGTGGTAAAAAGTCTGGAAGAAAGTTTGGCTTGCGATCGAACCCGTTGCACGGTGGTAGAAATGAGTGAGCTGGGTTTGGTGGAAATGACCCGTAAAAGGGTCAAAAAAGGGCTTGATTCTTTTTTGAGAGAATCTTGTTCCTGTTGCCAGGGCGATGGCAGGGTACTCTCTTTAGAGACGGTAGGGGTTTCTCTTCTTAGAAAGCTGGAAGAAATTTGCCGAACCACTGCTTCTACTACTATTGGGTTTTTTGTGGGACAGGAGTTAGGATCTTATCTGGAAGAAAAGGGTAGAGTTTTTATTGAAAAGCTGGAGAAAATCTATCGAAAAAATATTCTTTGGCGAGTGGACCCTACTTTATCGGGTCGCTGGTATACTATTGCAGGAGTGGGAGAAGAGGAAGAAGTTAAAGAGAAAGTCGAGAAGGTGGTTTGACAGAAAGGAAAGTCCTGTGGTAAATTTTTGCTCGTTCACTTAGGAGGTGAAATTGATGCTGGCAATTATAGAAGATAGCGGCAGGCAGTTTGCAGTCGAAGAAGGACAGGTTATAGCCTTAAATGGCTGGAGAAAAGAAGGGACAGAAGCGGTATTTGACCGGGTTTTGCTCGTTAAAGATCAAGATAAGGTAGCTACTGGGACTCCTTATCTTACGGGAGCTAAAGTGATAGGTAAGGTAGTAAAACTGAAAAAGGGTAAAAAAATAAACGTTTTTAAATACAAACCAAAGAAAAACTATCGCCGTCGGCAGGGCTATCGGCCCTTGATAACCGAAGTTAAAATTCAAACCATTGAATACCAAGGTAACGGGGGTGAGACAGTTGGCTCATAAAAAGAGCGGTGGAAGTGCTCGCAATGGTAGAGATAGTAACCCCAAGTACTTAGGAGTTAAAACTTATGGTGGACAATATGTGAAAGCGGGTAGTATTTTGGTTCGTCAAAGAGGAACTAAAATAAAGCCGGGAAAGAATGTCGATCTGGGAAAAGATTATACAGTCTTTGCCCTCCGGGATGGATACGTAGTTTTTCAAAATAAAAAAGGAAGGAAATGGGTTTCCGTTCTTCCTGAACTCGAGGTCAACTCAAAATAGAGGGATAATCTTTGTTAGTAGATCAGGTTATTTTTAAAGTTAAAGGAGGGCAAGGAGGGGAGGGAGCGGTTAGTTTCCGAAGAGAAAAATATCTTCCTCGAGGAGGTCCAGACGGTGGTACAGGAGGTAGAGGCGGTAGAGTAATAATTTCTGCTACTGCTCGCAAAAAAAGTTTTTACCACCTGAGTCAAACCAGGTGGTATCGGGCGGCTTCCGGTCAGGCCGGGAGAGGAAGGAAACAAGCTGGTGCCCAGGGCAGGGATTTGATAATCGAGGTTCCGCTGGGAACGCAAGTGTTTGACCATCGTCGGGGAAAGCTTTTAGCCGATTTGATAACCGAAGGGATGCAAGTGGTGGTAGCGAATGGAGGAGAGGGGGGCAAAGGCAACGTTGGTTTTGTTACCCCTACCAATCGCGCTCCGCGGGTATCCCAAAAAGGACAACCGGGAGAATTCCGGGAGGTTCGGCTGGAGCTAAAACTCCTGGCCGATGTAGGACTGGTGGGCTACCCTAATTCGGGAAAGTCGGCTTTTCTTCAGGCAGTAAGTGATGCTTGTCCTCAGGTAGCCGATTATCCTTTTTCCACACTTGATCCCCAGTTAGGAGTGGCGTACCAGGGAACACAAAGTTTTACTTTGGTAGAAATTCCAGGAATAATCAAAGGTTCAAGCCAAGGAGGAGGTTTGGGCCTTGGGTTTTTGAAGCACTTAGAGCGGGTTGAGTTAATACTGTACTTGGTAGACCTTTCTCCCTGGGCTTTAGTTTCTCCTGAAGAAGCTTTTTCTACTGTTCAAGCTGAGGTGAAGAGTTATTCTTCTTCCTTGTGGGAAAAGGCTACCATAGTAGTGGGAACTAAACTGGATATTCCCGAAGCTCGGCAGGCTTTTGTTCCTTTTCGAGAAACCTTGGAAAAAGAAGGTTTCACTGTGGTCGGCATTTCCTCGGTAACCGGAGAAGGTGTTCCAGAACTATTAAAGCTAATTGCCAGTAAGGTCTCTCGCAGAGAGGAAAAAGATCAGCCAGAACCTGGCCGAAGAGAAGTGGTTATTTTTTCTTCTGAAAATAAGGATTCTTATCCCGAATATCAGTTTCGGTCGGCCTATCTGGAAAAATTAGTAACAAAGTGTTACCAGGAAGAAGAAGCAGACCTTTTGCTTAATACTCAGTTGAATAAGTCGGGTTTTAAACGTTACTTTGCTCGGATAAAACCCCACAGCGTTTTAGAAGTGGGGGGGATACGATTGATATGGGACGGAAAAGATTTGAAGTTTGCCAAAGATGATGAATAGAAAGGAACTGGTTGACAACTCAAAAATATTGGTAATTAAGGTTGGCTCTTCTCTGTTGTTTAACTCCACTGGTTTATCCCAGAAAAGGCTGGAAGAATTAGCCAGCAATATTAACTCGATTATACAGACGGGGAAAAAAGTGGTGCTCGTGACCTCAGGGGCAGTTGCTTGCGGGAGAAACGTTTTAGGAGATAAACTTAACCGAGATGACATTCCCCTAAAACAAGCTCTTTCTGCTGTGGGTCAAGGTTTTCTGATTCATCGTTATCAAGAGGCCTTTTCTGGTTTTAGTTTACCGGTAGCTCAGATTTTGCTTGCGCCGGAAGACGTTCATTTTCGCTCGAAATATCTTAACGCCCGTAATACCTTTGAAACATTATTCGACCTGGGAGTGGTACCGATAGTCAACGAAAACGATACGGTGGCGGTGGAAGAGATTAAATTTGGAGACAACGACCGACTCTCGGCTTTGGTGGCTTCTTTGGTGCAGGCGGACCTTTTGATTATTTTGTCGGATGTAGCAGGGTTGATGGATCGTGACCCCCGAATGTTTTCTGATGCTAAACTAATTCCAGAAGTAAAGGAAATTAACTCTACAATTGAAGAAATGGCCGGTGGCCCAGGTAGTGAGGTAGCTACTGGTGGTATGAAGAGTAAAATTCTGGCGGCTAAAATTGCTACTTTTTCCGGGACAGGTGTGGTAATAGCTTCGGGGAATAATTTTGATGTTTTAAAAGAAATTATGGCGGGGAAAGAAGAAGGCACCTTCTTCTTTCCCCAGAAAAGATTTCTCAACAGTCGTAAACGGTGGATTGCTTTTGGTACCATTTCCCAGGGAGAGGTTTGGATAGATGAGGGGGCAAAGGACGCCCTTTTGAGTGGCAAAAGCCTTCTTCCGGTAGGTGTGCGGAAAGTGGTTGGTTCTTTTGACGTGGGTGACTGTGTTTCTATTTTTGACCAGGTCGGCAATCGAATTGGAAAAGGAATTGTTAATTACTCTTTTTGGGAATTAAAGAAAATTAGTGGTAAGCAGAGCTGGGAGATAGGAAAATTTTTAGAAAAAGACCACAACCAGCAAGAAGTGATTCACGCCGACAACTTGGTACTTTTGATGGGAGAAAGGGAAAATGATAGAACAAATTAGGGAAATCGCTCAAAAAACTAAAGTTGCCTCTCGGGCTTTAGTGAATGTTTCTACTTTACAAAAAAACCAGTTTTTAAACCATTTGGCCGAAATTTTAGAAAGTGATAAAGAAGAAATTTTGGCAGAAAACCGGCGGGATGTTTCCCGGGCAGACCAGTCTGGAATTAAAAAATCTCTGCTCGATCGTTTATCCCTCAATGAAAAAAGGATACGAGAGATGAGCCAAGGGTTGCAAGAAGTAGCTTCTTTACCTGACCCAGTTGGAGAGGTGATAAACGGAGTAAAACGACCCAATGGGCTAATAATCCATCGGGTCCGAGTTCCTTTGGGTGTGATAGCTATTATTTATGAAGCTCGTCCTAATGTAACTATTGATAGTATTGGTTTGGGGATAAAATCGGGGAATGCTCTTCTTTTACGAGGTAGCAGCTTGGCCCTTTTTTCCAACCAAATTCTGGTGAAAAAAGCTAAACAGGCATTGACTCGTTCTGGCCTTCCTTCTGATAGTGTAAATTTACTGGGTTCGGGAAAACATGAAGAAGTGGAGCTGCTTTTATCTTTGAGAGGGTTGATAGATGTGGTTATCCCTCGAGGAGGTGGAGAGTTAATCCAGACGGTGGTAAAAAATTCCCAAATTCCGGTAATTGAAACTGGAGTAGGTAATTGCCATATTTATCTGGATGCCTCAGCCAATTTTTCCATGGCTGAAAAAATTGTTATTAACGCTAAAACTCAGCGTCCAAGTGTGTGCAATGCTTGCGAAACTTTGTTGGTCCATCAAGCGGTGGCCGCAGATTTCCTACCCCGAATAGGCAAGTCTCTGATAGAAAAAGGGGTAGAAATCAGAGGGTGTGAGAAAACGAAGGCTTTGATAGACGATGCCCAAGTGGCTGACGAAGAAGATTGGTATGCTGAATATCTGGATTTGATTCTGGCTGTGAAAGTGGTGGCCGGGATAGAAGAAGCAATTGAGCATATTGATCGTTATGGTTCTCATCACTCAGAAGCTATCGTTACTGAAGACTATCAATCAGCGCTTCGCTTTCTACAGGAAGTGGATGCAGCGGCCGTATATGTTAATGCCTCTACCCGTTTTACCGATGGTGGGCAATTTGGAATGGGGGCAGAAATTGGGATTAGTACTCAAAAACTTCATGCTCGTGGTCCGATGGGGATTCGGGAATTGACGACTACTAAATTTATGGTGTATGGTTTAGGACAGATTAGAGAATAATGTTGGTCAGAGGCGAGTAAGTATTGGATAAAAGATTAGTGGAAAAAAAAGGGATTATGGGTGGCACTTTTGACCCCATTCATTATGGACATCTGGTTACCGCCGAGGAGGTGAGGGATTATTTTGGTTTGAAGGAAGTGGTTTTCGTTCCCTCTGCCCGCCCACCCCATAAGATAGGCCAAAAAATTACCGATCCGGAGCACCGTTATCTGATGGCGGTTTTGGCAACCGCTACCAATCCTTATTTTTCCGTGTCCCGGGTAGAAATTGAGCGATCCGGTCCTTCTTACTCCATAGATACTGTTAGTTTGTTTAAGGAGAAATGGGGGGAGGAGGTCGAGGTTTTTTTTATTACCGGAGCGGACGCCTTTGCCCAAATTTCTAGTTGGAATAATCCGGATAAGCTCCTTGAACTGTGTACTTTCGTGGCTGCTTCTCGACCTGGGTATAGGTTAACCAATTTAGACGAAAAGTATCAAGCCCGGATCAAACCCATTGAGGTTTCGGCTTTGGCTATATCTTCTTCTGAAATTCGCCGACGGGTAAAGCGGTGGGAATCCATCAAGTATCTTTTGCCGGAATCGGTAGAGTATTATATTTATAAAAATAGGTTGTATCAGGAGTGAGTGACACTATTTTAACTAGATTAAAGAATAACCTGTCTTTTTATCGTTTTAATCATTCCCGTCAGGTAGCGGAGGAGGCTAAAAAGTTAGCTTACCGCTGGGAAGTCAATCCTGAGCAGGCCTTTTTAGCAGGTTTAGTGCATGATTATGCTCGAGATTTATCTCCTGAACGGTTACAATCTTTCTTACCCAGCTTTTTAGAAGCAGAGGCTTGGCAGATTCCCTCTATTTTCCATGCTTTGGCCGGTCCTTCAATTGTGAAAAAAGAGCTTGACATCTGTGACTTTAGAGTTTTGCGGGCAATTAGATGGCATGCTACCGGTTGCGAGGAAATGACTACTTTGGATAAAATTGTTTTTGTAGCAGATTTTTCTGAGCCCAGCCGGGAGTTTGAAGCAGCTCAAGAAGTGAGAAAAATAGCAGAAAAAGATTTAAATCGAGCTTATTTGCTGACTTTAAAGGCCAAACTGTTGTATCTGATTTCTAACCAGAAACCGGTCTATTCAGCCAGCTTAAGAGCTTGGAACAAGGAGATTGGTATAAATGGCAGAAAGGCGTAAAAAAAAGAAAACTAAACGATGGCTCAAGTTTCTTTATCTTTTTATAGGATTTATCCTTGGGTTTGTAATATTTTTTGGTACTCGATCTCCTTTTAGGGATACAATAGTCCGAGAAGTCGTGGGTCGTAATACTCTTGGTAATACTTGTATTTTGTTAGTTGGGCAGGATGGAATTCAGCCTCTCCGGAGCGATACTATTATTTTGGCTTGTGTTAATGCTGACCGGGGAGAAGTTCTGCTTTTTTCTATTCCACGAGATTCTCGACTCAATGTTCCCGGTTATGGGTTTGATAAGGTAAACCATGCTTATGCCCGGGGAGGAATTAGCCTGCTTAAAGAGACTCTGGAAAAGTCTCTGGGGATTTCGATCCCTTATTTTGTGGAAGTGGGTTATGATGGTTTTGAAGAAGTAATAGATTTACTGGGGGGAGTGGAGATTGAAGTAGAAGAAGATTTAAGGTATACCGATCGGGCACAGGGTTTAGTTATTGATGTTCCTGCGGGTAAGCAGGTTTTAGATGGGGAAAAAGCTCTCCAGTATGTTAGATATCGTAATGATAAGTTGGGAGATATTGGCCGAATTCAACGTCAGCAAAAATTTATTCAGGCGATTGTGGATGAAGTGTCTGATCTATCCAATATTACCAAGGCGAAGGAAATCCTCAGCAGTATTAACCAGGCATTGGTTACTAATATGAATATCGAGGACATGGTCCGGTTTCTAATTTGGTTTGATGGCTTGGAGGAAAAATCGGTGGAATTTGGACTAATGCCGGGTGAGTCGGCTTATATAGAAGGAGTTAGCTATTGGGAGCCTGATTTGGATGAGGCACGAGAGCTGATTCATACTTTCTTTTTTGGGAGAGATGAAGTTGAAAATTAAAGAAAAAATCCTTTTGATTAAGGATGCCTTAGAGGATAAGAAGGCCTTAGATTTAGCGATTTTAGACCTTCGAGGAATTTCTCCTTTTTCTGATTTTTGGTTGATTTGCAGTGGAGAGAGTACTATCCAGACTAAAACTTTGGCAGAAGCTGTTCGAAAAAAGATGAAATCCAGTTCTCTCTTACCTTTTCACGCAGAGGGAGAAAGTGAAGGAGAATGGATTTTATTAGATTATGGAGATCTAATCGTCCATATTTTTCGGAAAAAAGAAAGAGATTTTTATCAATTGGAAAAAATTTGGCGACAGGCCCGCTTGGTTTATTCTGAGTCCGAGAAAATTGATTCTTTGGGTGAAGTTAGTTGACAGGTTATCCGGGGTGTGATACTTTAACTTTCTGGTTCAGTCTTGCCGGAAGAAAGAAAAGGCTTTTTGTTGTTTTATCCATGGTTATTTTTATAGCCGAGCTGAGTTAGCTTGTAGATAATTGAAATAAAGCAGCAGGTTACATGGGAAGGGAGGTTACATTATGCCTGAAGGCCGATATCAAATAACGTCGGAATCGGTGACTGAAGGTCACCCCGATAAAATTGCTGATCAGATTGCTGATGCAGTTTTAGACTCAGTATATCTCGAGGATCCGCGAGCAAGGGTGGCGGTAGAAGCCTTGGTGGCTACTGGTTTGGTGCTGGTGGCTGGCCAGGTAAGCACTACCTCTTATGTGGATATTCCTCGAATTGCCCGTAATACCATTAGAGATATTGGTTATACCCGAGCTAAATATGGGTTTGACTTTGAAACCTGTGCAGTTTTGACTGCTATTGATGAACAATCCCCAGATATTGCCTTAGGGGTAAATCGTTCTTTGGAGGTAAAAATGGGGGAAGAAGTAGGAGAGGACGAAGACCTTTCCCTGGGAGCAGGAGATCAGGGGATGATGTATGGCTATGCCTGTAATGAAACCCCTGAGTATATGCCCCTTCCTATTGCTATGGCTCATCGCCTCTCTTTTCGTTTGGCTGAAGTCAGAAAAAAGGGTGTCCTTCCCTATTTGCGGCCGGATGGTAAGACGCAGGTTACGGTAGATTACGAGGACGGAAAACCGGTAAAGATAAATACTATTGTAGTTTCAGCTCAACATCATCCTGATATTTCCTTGGATGTCTTAGAGCAAGATATAGTTGAAAAAGTCATCAAACCGGTAGTTCCCGCCTCTTTTATGAATGACACCACCAGGATTCTGGTTAACCCTACTGGTCGATTTGTTATTGGTGGCCCCCAGGGAGATACCGGTTTAACCGGAAGAAAAATTATTGTGGATACCTATGGAGGCATTGGAAAGCATGGAGGAGGCTCTTTTTCTGGGAAAGACCCTACTAAAGTTGATCGCTCTGGTAGCTATGCTGCCAGACATGTAGCTAAAAATGTGGTAGCAGCCGGTTTGGCCGATAAATGTGAGTTTCAGCTGGCTTATGCCATTGGAGTAGCTCGACCAGTGGCGATGGCAATCGATACTTTTGGAACCAGTAAGTTGCCGGAAGAAGAGATTCTTAGAATCATCAAACAGGTTTTCGATTTACGGCCGGGAGCAATTATTAGGGATTTAGACCTGCGGCGGCCTATTTACAAAAAAACAGCGGCCTACGGTCACTTTGGCCGGCGTGACCCTGATTTTACCTGGGAGAAAACCGACAAAGTAGAACTTTTAACCCGGTTAGCGGGGAAGTAGGAGGAAGAGAATGGATTTTCAGGTAGCTGATTTGAATTTGGCCCCGGAGGGAAAAAAGAGGATTGAGTGGGTAAGACGGGAGATGCCGGTTCTCGGCCAACGAATTGAAGAAGAATGGAAGGAAAACAAACCCCTATTGGGGGTTAGAATATCAGCTTGTCTTCATGTGACAGCCGAGACTGCAGCTTTGATGATTACCTTGCGGGAGGGAGGAGCTCAAGTTCGCTTGTGTGCGTCTAACCCTTTGAGCACCCAGGATGAGGTAGCAGCTTCCCTGGTGAATGATTATCAAATACCGGTGTTTGCTGTCCGGGGGGAAGATCGGGATACCTATTATCAGCATATTGAACAGGCCTTGGCTCATGACCCTCAAGTTACTATGGACGACGGGGCGGATCTGGTTTCCTTTATTCATCGGGCAGAAGAAGGGAAATTTCCAAGTGTTATCGGAGGTACAGAAGAAACTACTACCGGAGTCATTAGGTTGCGAAGCCTGGCAAAAAGTGGAAAATTGAAATATCCGGTTATTGCCGTAAACGATGCTCTTACTAAGTACCTCTTTGATAATCGTTATGGTACTGGTCAAAGCAGCATTGAAGGGGTTCTCAGGGCAACTCACATCCTTTTAGCCGGGAAAAAAGTAGTGGTAGTAGGTTATGGCTGGTGTGGTAGAGGGATTGCTGCTCGTGCCCGAGGGATGGGAGCTCGAGTGAGTGTGGTAGAGGTGGATCCGGTTAAAGCTTTAGAAGCAGTGATGGATGGCTATGAAGTGCAACCAACCCTGCAAGCTGCTGCCTGGGGTGAGGTATTCATCACCGCTACCGGGGATATCTCGGTTCTCAGAAGAGAGCACTTTTTAGAAATGACCGATGGGGCAATTTTAGCCAATGCCGGACATTTCAACGTGGAAATTGATATTTCTGATTTGGAACATCTAAGTTTGAACCGAAGGATAGTTCGTCCTTTGGTCGAAGAATTTACCTTAGCTGGAGGGAAACGAATTTACCTATTAGCCGAAGGACGGTTAGTCAATCTTTCTTGTGCGGAGGGACATCCGCCAACGGTTATGGATATGAGTTTTGCCAATCAAGCCCTGTCTGTTCTTTATTTAGTCAAAAACTCAAAAGAGCTTACCAGAGATGTTTGGCGAGTTCCACCAGAGATTGATCAGCGGATTGCCCTTTTGAAATTAGATTCTATGGGAATTAAACTTGAGCAATTAACTGATAGACAAAAAGAATATCTTTCTTCTTGGGAAGAAGGAACTTAAAAATAAAATCCCTGTTTCACTGACAGGTGAGACCAAAGTCCGAAGGGAGGAAATCAACATGCGCTTGTATGAACTGGGAGTAGTTTTAGATCCAACTCTTTCTGAGGAAGAGATTGCCTCGGTAACCGAGAGATTGAAAAAGGCTATTTCTGCTCAGGATGGTTCGGTTGGAAAAGTCGATTTTTGGGGTAAGAGAAAACTGGCTTACCCGATCGACAAGAAGACGGAGGGTTTTTATTCCTTTTTAGAGTTTAACCTTGCCCCCGAAAGAATAGAAGAAGTAAGACGGGCAATTAAATTTATGGAAGGGATTCTCCGCTTTGTAATAGTTAGAAAACCGGAGGAGGCTGCCAAAGAAACCAAGGTAGAGGGAGAGCCAACTCCACCGGTGGTTGCCTCAGAGGAAGAAAAAGAAGAAAACTCAACTTCTGCTCAAGCCTGAAATTTTATTATGAGCCAGCCCAGCCTGAATAAGGTATTTTTTATTGGATTTTTGACTGAGAAACCGATAATTAGGTATGTCCCCAGTGGGATTCCGGTGGTGAATTTTTCTTTGGCTGTCCATCGAGGTTATTCGTCTCCGTCCAAAAAGGAAACACTGGACTACTTCAACATAATTGCCTGGCGGGAGCTGGCGGTTTTTTGTCATGATAACTTGGGTCGGGGCAGCTGGGTCTGGCTTGAGGGCAGACTTCAGGTTAGAGTTTATCAGGATAAAGGTGGTCAAAAACGGAAAGTTTATGAAGTTATAGCCCATGAGGTGAAACCCTTGAACGGGTTGGAAGCTGATAGCTTAGAGGAAAATCAAAATTTACCCGATGTTAAGGAGGATAAATAATGCCAGTAGTAAGAAGTTCTCAAAGAAAGTTTTATCGTCGTCCTAAAAGGAAAAGTTGCGTTTTCTGTTCTGAAAAAATAGCAATTGATTACAAAGACGTTAATCGCCTGCAGAGGTTTTTGAGCGATCGGGGTAAAATAGTACCCAGAAGGATTAGCGGCAACTGTGCCAAACACCAACGAGAGTTAGCCCGGGCGATTAAAAGGTCACGGGAAATAGCTCTTTTACCTTACACTTTAGATTAAACTTAACGTCGAAATAAAGTCGATGAAAAGAACCAGATCCATGGTTGAGGGCGCCTTTTTGGCTGCCCTCACGGTTATTTTATATCTTTCTTCTATCTATATTCCTTTTTTTGGTTTTCTTTTAAGTTTCCTCTGTCCCATACCGGTTATGTTTTTGGTAATTCGCTGGGACTTAAAAACCGGATTGTTGGCGGCCGGGGTGGCCAGCTTAGTGGTTTTTGCTTTTGCTGGTATTTTACAGGCCTTAGTTTGTCTTTTAGGGTTTTCTTTCTTGGGGGTAATTATGGGTCTGGCCATCAAGCGAGGACTGGAGTGGTTGGAAGTAATCGCTTGGGGGACTATGATTTCCCTTTTATCTAAAGTAGCCTTAATGGGGTTGGCCCTTCTTCTTATAGGAGAAAACCCGGTTGCTCAGAGCATAGCAATCATGGAAGATGTCTTAAACCAAAACTCTAAATTTTTAGGAGATGTGGGAGAAGAGGGAGTAAAAATGTTAATTCAAGTTATAAGACTTTCCTTGCCGGGAATTCTGATTGTTGCTTCTCTCTTCGATACGGTTTTGAATTTCATTTTAGGAAGCTGGGTAGGTAAAAAAATAGATATCTTGTTTCCCGAAATCCCCCCTTTTTCTTTGTGGAGATTGCCCCGGTCGGTAGCTTGGGTGTTTATTTTAGGCTGGATCTTGGTTATATTTGGAGGGGTTACTTTTTGGGGGCAGGTAGGACTGAATGTGCAAATTGTAACCCAGACCTTATTTTTAGTTCAAGGAGCATCAGTGATATACTTTTTTCTGGATAAACGTATCGCCTCTCAAATTTTAAAAGTTATAATTGTTTTGTTTTTAGCGATTCAACCTTTGTTTTCTACTTTAATTGCTTGGGTTGGGGTATTTGATACCTGGTTTGATTTTCGGAAAACGAAAGGAACTTAAAAGGGGTGAATGTTGAGGATGAAAGTAATTTTAATCAAAGAGGTAGATAATCTGGGAAAAGAAGGAGACGTAGTTGAAGTTAAAGATGGTTTTGCCCGAAATTACCTTATTCCGCAAAAATTGGCTATTTTAGCTAATCGAGGGAATTTAGCCCAGGTGGAACAACTACGGAAAAAGAGGGCAGCACGCGAAACAAAAGAGCTCGAGCAAATCAAGTCATTGCAGAGTACCATTGAGGGAATGGTGTTAGAATTTTCCCGAAAAGCGGGGGAAACCAGTAAACTTTATGGTTCGGTAACATCTAAGGAGATAGCCGATACCCTCAGTGACCGTTTGGGAACTAAATTCGATCGGAAATATTTAGAATTATCTGAACCGATTAAAGAATTGGGAGAACATTCAGTCCGAATTAATTTTGGACAGGGGAATTATGCCTCGATTAAAGTAAAGGTATTGACAGAAGCAGAAAAAGTTAAGGAGGAAGAACAAGCTGATAGTTGAGCGAGTACCTCCCCATAACCTTGAGGCAGAGCAAGCCACTTTAGGTTCTATGTTGCTTGAGCGGGAGGCTCTTCTGAAAGCAATTGAGATTTTACAACCGGAAGATTTTTACCAGGAGAATCATCGCCTTATCTTCGAAAATATTGTTGAACTTTTTGATGATGACCAGGCTTGTGATCTGGTCACTTTGGCTGAAAGATTAAAACAAAAAGACCTGCTGGCCAAAGTGGGAGGGATGGACTACCTGGCGCTTCTGGTTAACGTAGTTCCTACTGCTGCTAATGTGGAATATTACGCCCGGATTGTAGAGGAAAAATCAGTAGTTCGGGCTTTAATCAACTTGTGTACTCGAATTATTAAGGATAGTTATGAATCGACCGAAGACGCTACTCAACTGTTGGATCGAGCGCAGCATCTTGTTCTCCAACTTTCCCAGAAAAAGATTCGTTACGATTTTGTCCTGCTCAAGGATATAATTAATCAGGCTTTCGAAAAAATTGAAGAGCTGTATAAAAGGGAGGAGCACGTAACCGGAGTTGCTTCGGGGTTTGTGGATTTAGACGCTCTTACTTCCGGTTTTCATCCTTCAGAACTGATAGTGGTGGCTGCCCGGCCAGGAATGGGAAAAACCAGTTTTTGTCTGAACATGGCGCAGCATATAGGAATTAGTTACAAGTCACCGGTGGTGATTTTTAGCCTGGAAATGTCTCGTGACCAGATTGCCCAGCGCATGTTGTGCAGTGAAGCTGAAATCGATGCCGGAAAAGTGCGCAGGGGTTTTATTTCTGAGAAAGACTGGCCTCGATTAGCTCATGCTGCTGGGAGATTGGCTGATGCCCCTATTTTTGTTGATGATACCCCTGGTATTTCCGTTCTGGAGTTGAGAGCCAAGGCCCGCCGGTTAAAAGTAGAGCAAAATTTAGGTTTGGTAATAGTGGATTACTTGCAATTGATGAGGGGTCATAGCCGTTTTGAAAACCGGCAACAAGAAATTTCTGAAATATCCCGTTCACTTAAAGCTATGGCACGGGAACTGGATGTACCGGTGATTGCGGTTTCTCAGTTGAGCCGGGCAGTGGAGCAAAGAAGTCCTAAGCGTCCTCAACTATCTGACCTTAGAGAAAGCGGTGCCATTGAACAGGACGCCGATTTAGTTATTTTTATCTATCGGGAAGATTATTATAAAGCTAATTCTTCTAAACAGGGAATAGCGGAAATTATTGTGGCCAAACAGAGAAACGGTCCTTTGGGAACGGTTGAACTGGCTTTTCGCAAAGAGTGCACCCGGTTTGAAAATCTTTCGCGAAGAAGCCCTGAACCGGTTTTCTAAAAGGAGTAGTTATTTTGATGCTTTGAAAAAAGATTTAAAATTTGAGGCGATGAAAAATGGAAAAAAGATTAATAAATATCGGTATTTTAGGATTTGGAACGGTAGGGTCAGGTGCGGTAAAAGTGTTATGGGAACAAAAAGAGGAAATTGAGAAAGAACTGGGAGTAGAGTTAAGAATCAAAAAAATTGTAGACCAGGACTGGCAAAGACAAAGACCAGTAGCGGTTCCTCCGGAACTTAAAGGAAAAAATCTGGAAGAGGTTTTAGAAGACCCGGAACTTGATATTTTAGTGGAGGCTATCGGGGGGGTAGAACCTGCTTTTTCAGTAGTATCGCGCTTTTTATCCCGGGGTAAAACCGTAATTACTCCCAACAAAGAGTTGATAGCTAAAAAAGGGAGGGAACTTTTAGACTTAGCTTCTCAAGCTGGAGGAGAACTCTTTTTTGAAGGGTCGGTCGGGGGAGGAATCCCTATTATTCAAACTTTAAAAACCCAGCTTTTGGGGGACGATATTTCGGAAGTTTTTGGTATTGTTAATGGTACCACCAATTTTATTCTCACCCATATGTCTTTATATCAATCTTCCTATGCAGAATCACTTGATAAAGCACAGGAACTCGGCTATGCTGAGCCGGTGCCTACTATGGATGTGGAGGGCTTTGACGCTGCTTACAAAATTGCTATTTTGGCCTCTCTATCTTTTCACACTCGAGTAGATGTAGAAAGTGTGTACCGGGAAGGCATCACCCGGATTATTCCTCAAGATATAGAATTTGCTCAGGAATTGGGGTTTGTGGTGAAATTGCTGGCTATTGCTAAATTGATTGATAATGCTGTGACCCTTAGGGTCCATCCGGTTTTTCTCCCCAACAACCACCCACTCTCGGGGGTGAATGGAGTAGAAAATGCCATTTTTGTTAAGTCTCGATTTAGGGAATTGACTTTTCGGGGTCCGGGGGCAGGAGGAGAGGCTACCGGAGCAGCTTTGGTGGGGGATATTATTGAAGCGGTTCGTAATATCTTGTTTGATTCCCGGGGAAGGGTGGGTTGCACTTGTTTGAGAGAGCTGGAAGTTCAGCCCATTGCTCAACTGGAAACTCAATATTGCATTCGAGTTTTAGCGTTGGACGTTCCCGGGGTTTTGGGAAAAATTGCTACTGAATTTGGGGATGGAGGGGTAAGTCTATCGGCGGTCAAACAACCGGTGAGCACCCCCGGTAAACTTACCAACATTTATTTCTTGACCCATTCTGTGCGGGAAGAACTGTTGCAAAAGGCTCTCAAGCGGGTAAACGATTTGGAAGTGGTAAGTGATACCTATACTATTCGAGTTGAAGCCTGATAAAACTTTGTTGATTGTGATAGAATGCTAATAAATAGCTTATCAGCGGGGAGGAAGAAGTTGGAACGCGAAGAAATAACTACTGTTCTTTGCTGCCTGCGATGCCAGAAAGAGACTGAACACCGAGTGGTTTATCAGGGAGGGTTGGTGAAGGCTATCCAATGTAATGAATGTGGTTTAGAAGTAGGATTTGACCCTTCAAAGCTGCGGGCTTTATATGGAGAAGATTTAGTTCGGCGAGTTTTGACCAAACCTCGAAGAATAACTGAAGAATACAAACGTGATCTTTTTAGTTTTGTAAGCAGTATTCCCTTTCGCATCGCTACCAAGCCTTATCGGATGTTTAAAGAAATTGAATCTCTAAAAGATGACTGATAACTCAAAATTTTCTTTCTTTGGCCAGGAGTAAACTGTATAGGCAGGCAAGGGTGCTTTCTGCTCCTCGGTTATGATTTATGCCCCCGGGAGTGATACCATCAGCGCAAGAACCGTCTTTTGGATGATAAAGAGGGAATTGATGGCAATTCTCTCCCAAAAACCACTTCACCGCTGACCGAGCCTGATCGAGATAACGAGGGTTGGAAATAGTTTCGAATGCTTCTTTACCGGCTATCGCCATCCACATAGCTTCAATAGGTTGTTGGTCAAACCGAGCTTTTTCCTCGTTTTGCGGGAACCACCCCTGATTCCCGATTGGTTGAAAAATTTGTTGTTGATCGAAGACTTGCTCATTCATAAAATCAAAACTTTCAATAGCTATGTCAAGAAAAACTTTTTCCCCGGTAAGCCGATAAGCGATAAAAAGAGAGGAGGGTAAAAGGGCATTCCCCCAGGTCATGATTTTTTCAAACCAATACCAGCCAGGAGACTTGTTTTCCTGATAAAAGCTGACCAATTTTTGCCCTAAGATTTGAGCAGTGGTTGCTATGTCTAAATTGAGGGGAGCAAATTTCTTTTGTTTTTCTAATTCTTCCAGCCCATGGAGCAAAAAAGCTATTGGCCGTGGATAGGAATAGGAGTAAAAAGTGGGAAAAAATTTTGTCATCATTTCTTTTATCACTAACTTTAGATGGCGGGGGAGCGCAGTGTTCAAAGTGGCTGTTAAGGTCCAAAAAGTCCGGCACTGACAATCTTCCGACCCTACCATGTCTGAAAAATGCCGGTCGATTGACACTTCGTTGTGAAACTGGCCGTTTTGTTTTTGCACCCAATGGAGAAAAGATAAATATCTTCGGGATAACCTTTCCCCCTCAGGCTCAGAAAACAGGGTATAATGTTTGGCAGCCACCAGCAATCCTCGACAGTTATCATCGGTAGTGTAACCCAATTCAAACCGGGGAAGTTTATAGATAGCGTGCTGCAAAAGTCCGATCGAATCGGTAAGAGATGATAAATGCCTTAGTGATATTTCGGGAATGGCTATTTGCTCGGCTAAGGTAGGCAACTGACCCATTCTCCTTAGTGGTAAGGAGTTGTTTTTGCGTTATAGGCTGAGTTTTTTTCGGTGAGGACCAGGCTTTTTTGGTCGGGATAAAGGGAAGGAGATAGCCAAGAATACACTATTTTTTCAAATAACCGGATATATTCTTTTCCCACTTCGGACCATTTAAATTTGACCCCAAATTTTTTAGTTTTTTCCCTTATTTGATGGAAACGAGTTGGGTTTTCCAAAAGGTAAAATAAAGCATCTTCAATGCTTTTAGGATTGGCCATCTCTACCAGTATTCCCCGGTCTTTTCCAATCAATTCCTGAGCATAAAGATAGGGAGTAGAGATTATTACTTTCCCGAAGCGTATGGCGTAAGCCAGAGTTCCACTCACGATTTGTTGCTGATTTAAGTAAGGGGTAATATAAACATCGGTAGCTACCAAATACTGGACTAACTCTTTTTTGCTGAGATAGCGGTTTACGAAGATAACATTTTTTTCCAGTTTGAGCTCTTTTACCAGCTGCTCGAGAAATTCTCGGTACGATTCGCCTTCTTCTTGCTTAACCTTAGGGTGGGTAGTTCCCAGGATGAGATATACTATCTGGGGAAATTTTTGCACTACTTTGGGTAGAGCCCAAAGAACGTATTCTAAACCTTTACCCCGATTGATGAGGCCAAAGGTGGAAACAACAAATTTACCGGTAAGCCCGAGCAAGTACTTGGTTTTTTCTGGAGATAAATCATCAGCAGGTGCTCCATGAGGTATGACTATCACCTTTTCTGGTGAAATTCCATATTTTTCCTCTAAAATGGGAATGGCTAAGCTGTTCATTACTACTATTTTTTGAGAAATTTGACCTATTCTTTTAAGAATTCGAGCCTGGTTAGGAGAGGGTTGATGAAGAACGGTATGCAAGTTGGTAACCGCCGGCTTTTTCAAGTTTTCCAGGAAGTTTAACAACAACTCTCCGTCTTTTCCCCCAAATATTCCATACTCATGTTGAATGTTTACTAAGTCTAAACTATAATTAGCCTTTTCGGCTGCCTCCAAATAATCTTTTTTGCTTTCTTTTTGGATAACAAATGTAACTTCATTAGGGTAGGAAATAACTTCTTCATTTTGGGAAACCGCTAAAATTTTAGGCGAACTACTTAGATTGACCGCCACGGCTTCTGCTAAATCCTGAGTAAAAGTGGCAATTCCGCAAATGGTAGGGGGATAGGTGGATAAAAAGCCCACCCGCAGAGGGCGAGTCACTATTACTCGCCCTCCTTAGGCTCCAAAGCTTCGAGCAACTCATTTCTGCTTCGTCCGTATTTATCATCGTAGCGGACGATGTCTTCTTCATCAAAGTAACCAAAAGAAATTTCTAAAACTCGTATTTTCCTCTGGCCAGCACTTAAACGATGTTTAGAGTGTTTAGGGATAAACACCGGTTCCAGTTCTTTTGGAAAATGGACCTCATCGTCAATTTCCACTATTGCTCCTTCAGTTAAAGGTATCCATAATTCATCTCGATAGTTATGAGATTGCAGGCTAAGTACTTCTCCCGGATTTACCTCTAATATTTTAACCGTAGTAGGGGTATTCAAGGTGTATTGAATAAACCTGCCCCATGGCTTCTCTGTCTGAAAAGGACGCCTGATACCTTTCGCCAAGGAACCTGTTTTTGGGGAACCAATAACTTTGGCCACGTCGTTCACCTCCTCCAACGTTTTGGTTCCTCATCTAAAATCTATTAATGAGGACTAACTATGAACTCTGCAGTTATTATAGTCAAAAATTGGTCAAATGTCAAACCAAGGTCAAATTCCAGTCCTGATTGTACTTCTTACTATGTTTTTAAACAGTTTTTGCCTCAACAATATTCCTTTTAATTAATTCCTGACTCGGTGCTGGTTGGGGGGTGCGCGGTAGCTTTGGTTAGGTTATCGAAAATTAAAGAAGGGCGAGCGGGGAATTGAGGTTAGAGTTTGGTTAAGATATAATATCCTGCAGAATTTGCTAAACTGTTAAAATTTTAACCCAAGTTGCATTGAGAAACACCTTTATCGAACAGAGGAGAAAAATGGCTTCGAAAATCAGATTTTGTCTCTTTTTTCACGGGACCATTGGAAATGATTGTAATTGGAACCTGGCTATGTCGCATCCTGCTACCGTAGACCAGCCAGATAGACCGGCTCGCTGGGTTAAAATTCCAGTTATCTCGGTTTTGTTTGAACATCCAGATTTAGGCTATGTTCTTTGGGATACTGGTCCTCACCCGGCAGTGACAGGTGGAGCTTGGCTACCGCCGGCAGAGAGAGAATTGTTTTTTCTGGAATCTAATCCCGACCAAACTTTGGAACAACAGCTAAGGTTGGTCGGGATTAGCCCGCGAAATATCAACTTACTGATTCTTTCTCATCTTCACTGGGACCATGCCGGAGGCTTGGTTTATTTTCAAAAAACCGAAGCTGGTGAAAAAATTATAGTAGCAGAAGAGGAATTCAAATATGCTTTGCTCAAAACCCATCAAAAGAAAAACTGTTTTTGTCAGGATGGCTACTGTCGACATGATTTTGTTTTATCTGATATTCAGTTTGATTTTTGGAACCATACCGGAGAATTAGCCCGAGATTTTACCTTGCTGGCTTTGCCAGGACATACTCCCTGTGTGCTGGGGGTGATGGTAAAAGTTAATAGTGGCGACTACTACCTTTTTCCGGGAGATGCTCTTTTTACTCGAGCCAATTTAGAACCAGAACCTCACCCTCCAGGATTGATTTATGATTCTCTGGCTTTTTATCGCTCGGTGGAATTGATAAAAGCCTGGAAAAGGCGTTATCGGGCCCAACTTATCTATCCGCATGATTCGGAACAATTTAAGTTTCTTCGTTTGGCACCTCAGTGGTATGAATGAAAAGATACGGAGTCTTGTTTTTTTGTTAAACTATAGCTATAATTAACCGGGTAAAGTGGCGGTGTAGCTCAGACGGCCAGAGCATCCGGCTCATACCCGGAGCGTCTGGGGTTCAAGTCCCCACACCGCCACCATAGTTTAAAATAAAGGTTCTTGATTTTTGACGTGGTTAATTTAACTGAGCGAATTTTGAGTTGCACTACCAAGTTTTCCCTGCTTTTGCCCTGTGATAAAGTTTTGATTGCTTTTTCGGGTGGTCCTGATTCTACGGCATTGGTTGAGATTTTATCGGAATTGCAGGAAAAAATACAATTTGAACTGGCCTTGTTTCACCTCAATCACTTGCTTCGTGGTTGGGAAAGTGATAGAGATGAAAAATTCTGTGTTTGGTGGGCCAAGCAAAAAGGAATTCCAATTTTTGTAGAAAGAAATGAAGTAACCTCTCAGTCAGAAGCTAATGACTATTCGATAGAAGAGTTAGCAAGAAAAGTGCGCTATCAAGTTATGGAAGCAGTGGCTGACCAGTGGGGAGCCACCCGGATAGCCTTGGGACACACCTTAGACGATCAAGTAGAAACCGTTTGTATGAATATATTAAGGGGAACTGGGCTAACTGGTCTTAGAGGGATGAGTTTGCAGGAAGGAAGGTTTATCAGACCTTTGTTGGAGACAACTAAGGCTGAGATTTCCCAATTCCTTGATGAGAGAGGAATCCCCTTTGTTCATGATAGTTCTAATTGGGATGTTAGTTTCTGGCGGAATCGGGTTCGACATTTGCTTATCCCTTATTTGGAAAATAACTTTAATCCCCAATTTTCACAAGCTATTTATCGTCTTTCCCAGAACGCAGGAAATTTTGCCGAGCAAATAGAACCGCTGGATATTGATTTCCAGCGGAAGGGGGATATCGTTTGTTTTTCCCTCAATCAAGTTGCAGGCTTATCCCAGGGGCAACTTTTTTTGACTATTCGCTCTTTTATCCGTGAATTTAGAGGAGACCTTTGGGACATTACCCAGGGTCAAATCAAGCAGGTTGCCCATCTGATTAAAAGAGGGAAAGGGGAAATAACTCTTCCGGGTAAAGCTAAAATTTGGATTAAAGGAGGGATGGTATGCGGCTCCTTCCTTAATTTACCATTGGTGGGTATACCACCCTGGAATTTTCCCCTGTCAGTTCCAGGAAGAAACCTTTTGCCGGAAGTTGGAATAGTAGTTGAAAGTTGCTTTGATTTCCCAAAACCAATTAAAGGAGCCTGGAAGACAGCATTAAATTGGGATAGCTGCCAGCCTCCTTTTTCAGTTCGGAATTTTCAAGATGGAGATCTGGTTTTCCTAAAAGGGAAATATAAGAAGTTAAAAGAAGTATGGCAGGAAAAAGGAGTAATAGCCGAATGGAGAAAATCTATCCCCCTGATCTGCGATCGGGAAAAAATAATTTGGATTCCAGGATTTTTCCTTGACGAGCGAGCTATAGTTCGAGAAAATAGCAAGCATGTTATTCATTTTTTGCTGAAGAAATATAAGAGGTGAAATAGTTGGAGACGGATTCCTTTATTGAACAGGTGTTGATTTCTGAACCTGAAATCCAGACTAAAGTGAAAGAACTGGGCAACCAAATTACCCAGGATTACCAGGGAAAAGAGCTACGAGTGGTAGGGATTTTAAGAGGGGCCTTTATCTTTATGGCCGACCTTATCCGGAATATTCATCTTCCCCTGAGTATTGATTTTATGTCTATATCCAGTTATGAAGGGGAAATCGAGTCAAACGGCGTGGTAAGAATTCTAAAAGACTTAGATAAGCCTATAAACGGTCAACATGTGTTAGTGGTTGAGGATATAATTGATACTGGGCTTACCTGGAAACATTTAAAAGAAGTCCTATCTACTCGTAGTCCGGCCAGTTTGCGAATTTGCGCTTTATTAAATAAACCAGAACGAAGGTTGGTATCTCAGCTTGACCTTGATTATCTGGGGTTTGAAATTCCAAATTATTTTGTAGTAGGGTACGGACTTGATTTTGATGAAAAATACCGAAATTTCCCTTTTATTTTTGTTTTGAAATCGGAGTATTACGACCAAAGTGTGAGGTGATTTTTGGCCAATATGAGGAGGATGAATGGGTAAGTGAAGATAAATAATAATCAGAATGGAAGAATATATCGGAACTTAGGATTTTACCTTTTGTTTCTAATAATTGTTATTTCCTTGGCTACCTCTTTTATGCAAACCGAGCTCCCTCCGCAAGTAATGACTTACAGCGAGTTTTTAGAGGCAGTGGAAGCAGGAAGAGTAAGCCAGGTAACTATTGTTGAGCGCAATGTTAGTGGGGTTTTGCGGGATGGTACCCGGTTTGTTACCTATGCTCCGGATGACCCGGAATTAATCCAAATCTTGAGAGGTTCAGGAGTAGAAATAGAAGCTCAGCCTCCGGCTGAGCCTTCTTGGTGGATTAGGATTTTAGAGTCACTTTTGCCGGTTATCCTGTTGATAGCGATTTGGTTTTTCATGATGCAACAACTTCAAGGTGGAAATAGGGTTACTTCTTTTGCCAAAAGCCGAGCCAAATTAGCTGACCCGCAAACAGTTAAGGTAACCTTTAACGATGTGGCCGGTATTGATGAAGTTAAAGAGGATCTACAGGAGATAGTGGATTTCTTGAAGACTCCGCGAAAGTTTATGAAAATAGGAGCCCGTATCCCTCGGGGGGTGTTATTATACGGTGCTCCTGGAACCGGTAAAACCCTTTTAGCTAAAGCAGTAGCCGGGGAAGCTAAAGTGCCATTTTTCAGTATTAGTGGTTCCGATTTTGTGGAAATGTTTGTGGGAGTTGGAGCGGCTCGAGTAAGAGACTTGTTTGCCAATGCTAAGAAAAATTCTCCCTGTATTGTTTTTGTGGATGAGCTGGATGCAGTGGGTCGACACCGAGGTGCTGGATTAGGAGGGGGGCACGATGAACGGGAACAAACTCTCAACCAACTTTTAGTAGAAATGGATGGATTTGATGTAAATCAAGGCGTAATTATTATTGCAGCTACTAACCGACCGGATATTCTTGACCCGGCTCTTCTCCGCCCTGGTCGATTTGACCGGCAAATTCCGGTTCCCCGACCGGATCTCAATGGCAGAGAGGCCATTTTAAGGGTTCATCTTAAAGGTAAACCTTTGGCAGAAGATGTAGATATCAAGGTGCTTGCCCGACGAACTCCGGGATTTGTAGGAGCTGATTTGGCTAATTTAGTTAACGAAGCTGCTTTGTATGCTGCCCGGAAAGGAAAAGAAGCTATTCAAATGGAAGATTTTGAAGAAGCGATTGATAAAGTGATAGCCGGTCCTGAAAGGCGACATATGATTGTTAGCGATCGAGAAAAGAAAATTGTAGCTTATCACGAATCGGGGCATGCCTTAATAGCTAAGGCTTTACCCAATAGCGACCCGGTGCATAAGATTTCTATCATTCCTCGGGGAGGAGCCGCCTTGGGTTATACTTTGCAGTTACCGTTGGAAGATCGGTATCTGATTAGCAAAGAAGAGCTTTTGACCCGACTGGCTATTCTTCTGGGAGGACGGGTAGCAGAAGAAGTAATTTTTAAAGACGTGACCACCGGTGCCCGAGATGACCTTAAAAAAGCTACTGAAATCGCCCGGGAGATGGTTTGTGAGTACGGAATGAGCGAGATTTTAGGCCCTCTAACCTTAGGACACAGACACAAAGAAGTTTTTTTGGGGAAGGATTTGGCCGAGGATAGAAATTATAGCGAAGAAATTGCCTATGCTATAGATAAAGAGGTCAGATCGATCATTGATCGAGCGTATGACCAGGCCCGGGAGATTATAAACACCCATCGGGAAAGGTTAGATGCGTTGGCTCAGGAGCTTATCAATCGGGAAACTTTAGAAAAAGAGGATATTAACCGGATTCTTGGCTTTCCGGAAAAAGAGGAAGATAACTCAGAATCAAAAGAAGAGACAGATTCGCTGGCTAAAACCGAAGTAGAAATTAGATTACAAAAAGAAGAAGGAGGAGAAAAATCCGATGAAGGGAAGTTCCCTGAAGGTAGGATTAACCGGGATGACGAGCACAGTAGTAAACGATGATAACACAGCTGATCGCTTCGAACCAGGGATGGTTCCAGCATTTGCTACACCCATGTTGATAGCCCTGATGGATGAAGCGGCTCTCCTGGCGGTACGAAATTATTTACCGCCGGGTTATGTAAGTGTAGGGACTCGCATTAGTGTTTCTCATGTGGCCGCCACCCCTAAGGGGATGAAAGTGAGTGCTCGCGCTACTTTGGTAGAGATATATCGGAACCGGTTGGTGTTTGAAGCGGAAGCTTTTGATGAGATAGAAAAAGTAGGCGAAGGTCGGCTGGAAAGGTTTGTAGTTAACCAAGAGAAGTTTATGAAAAAATTGGAATCAAAGAAAAGGGATTAACCTTAATTATCTTAAGCTGGAGATGGTAAGAAGTGAGGCAATTTGCTGTTTTTGGTTTGGGAATTTTTGGGAGTAGTATTGCTTTAGCTCTCCATGAACAAGGGTTTACGGTTTTAGGAGTGGATATTGAAGAGACCCCGGTAAAAGAATTAGCCGGTAAAATTACCGAAGCGGTTCAAGCGGATACTACTGATGACAAAGTTTTAGAAGCCCTGGGGATTAGAAATTTTGATGTGGCTATTGTAAGCATCGGAGATGATATTCAGTCCAGTGTCCTTACCACTATTGCCCTTAAAGAGCTGGGAGTCCCTTTTATAATTGCTCGGGCCATTAACCGGATGCATGGTAAGATTCTTAGTAAAATTGGGGCTGATCGAATTATTTTTCCGGAGCAGGATATGGCACTCAGGGTGGCTAAAACTCTGGCTTTCCCTTATGCTATTAGGACAGAAGAGTTGTTTCCAGGTCACAATATTATTGAAGCTAAATTACCGCCAGCTTTTTATGGGATTGCTTTGGGGAAATCTCAAATAAGAAATCGGTATGGGATAACGGTAGTGGCGATAAAGCGGGGAGATGATTATTTGGTTTCCCCTCCGGCGGATGAAGTTTTACAAAAAGGAGACATTGTCTATGTTATTGGTAACGAGCCCCAGCTAAAGAAATTTTTTAAAGAAACTGCCGAAACCAAGGGTAAGAATGGTAAAATTTTGCTTGAAACGAAAAATCATAGAGTGGGGGCAGCCGGATGAGGGCTCAATTAGAATGTTTTTGTTGTAATATTAGGCAGGCACAAGAAGCGGTTGGAATTGCGGGAAAAGATAGAGAAAGTCAATGGTTGGTTTCTCAAAAAGTGTGTCAACTATATGCCGAGGCCGATCCGGCATGGACGCCAGCTTTTATGACTACTCGTGCCCATGACCTGGCCAAAGCAGTGGCTGGAGTAGAAGATATTTTTTATCAATTAAAAAGACATTACAATCAGCTGGCTCTGAAGCTTTACCCTCGGCTTAAACAGTTTGTGACGGAAGGGCCAGCGAGTCAACATTTAGAAAGAGCTATTCGGGTGGCTATCGCTGGAAACCTGATTGATTTAGGGGTTTATCAGGAGATTAAAGCAGAGCAATTACTTAGTGAAGTTGAGCATACCTCCTGGGGAAAGTACCAATTCGACTTATTACAGAAAGAGATTAACGCTGCCCGGAAAATTGTTTATGTAGGAGACAATGCGGGTGAAGTAGTGTTTGACCGGATTTTACTGGAAGAGATGGATTCCCAGAAAGAGATAGTATTCGTAATAAAAGGAGGACCGATTTCTAACGATGCCCTGTTGCAGGATGCACAGGAGGCGGGAATAGAGAAAATTGCTCGCCTGATGACTACTGGCCAGGCAGAGATCGGGCTCAGGTTGGAGGCTGCTCCACCAGAGCTGCAGGAATTTTGGGCGCAGGCAGACCTTATTATTTCCAAGGGTCAAGGTAACTTTGAAACCCTGAGTGAGGCAAAGGGAAATCTATTTTTCCTTCTGAAGGCCAAATGTCTACCGGTAGCCAGAGAGTTAGGAGTTTCCCAAGGGGCGTTGGTACTGCAAAGGAGGGATTAAATTAAAACCGAGAACTGACAAGCTGGAACCAATAAAAATTACCGCCGCCGGTGGAGTGGTGGTAAAGAAAGGGCAATCGGGCTGGCAGGTGTTGTTAGTTCGGAAAAAAGGGGCTGATTTTTGGACTCTTCCCAAAGGTCATGTAGAAAGAAATGAGACGCTTGAGCAGGCGGGTTTGCGAGAGATTGAAGAGGAAACTGGTTTATCAGTGGAACTGGGAGAGCGGATTGGGAAGATTACTTATGTTTATGTTCGGAATGGACAAGAGTTCCAAGAAACGGTCCACTTTTTTTTAGCCTGTCAAAAGGAGGGAGAAAAAAGACAAAAAGAGGCCGACCCCCGAGAAATCGCTCAAGTTGGCTGGTTTTCGCCAGGAGAAGCCCTCCGGATTTTAGGATTTGCTAATGAAAAGGAAATACTCAGAAAAGCCCAGTTACATCTTAAGTAGGGCAAGATGTGCAGCTTATCTCAACGTTAGAGGTAAGCTTAGCCAAGACTAAGGAAGGTGTTCCCCCTCTTATAGTCGATAGAAACGTTCAAGAATGACGGACACGGAGATGTTTTTTCTCCGGTTTATTTTTGCCCCCTTTGTTTTGCTTTTTTCCAGGGGTCATTAGGGGGTATTTTCCCCCTAATACTGAGGAAAGCGTTTTTCTTTCCTCAGTTGTCTTTGTTTTTTAAGCTTTTTCTTTATATTTTTCCAGGGGTTATAGGGGGTTTACCCCTTATAGTTCGGTTATAAGGGGGGTAGCGCCCCCATTACTGAGGAAGTGTTCTTCTTCCTCAGTAAGTATTTATCTTTTCGTGTTTTATCTTTATGTTTTAGTCTTTCGGGGGTTGATAAGGGGGAGTTCTTTCCCCCCT
>JASGLU010000007.1 GCA_030156825.1 Candidatus Atribacteria bacterium
CTTATGGGTTGAGGAATGTAGAGGTGTACTGGAGAAAGATGTTACTGGGATTCATACCATCAAGAGAATGTTTCCACACAATTTGACATAGAGCCCCCAAAATTTTATTTTATCCATTTAAGCCATAAACATTCCTCCATTAATGTGGATAGTTTGACCAGTAATATACCCCGCTCCCGGCGATGCCAGAAAAGCCACCAAAGTCGCTACTTCCTCTGGCTGACCCCATCTTCCAATAGGAATTTGTTTCAACCAGGTTTCCTGAACATTTGACGGCAATTTTTTGGTCATATCAGTATCAATAAAACCTGGAGCAATGGCATTCACAGTAATTCCCCTGGCTGCCACTTCTCGGGCTAAAGATTTAGTAAATCCCAAAATTGCAGCTTTGGCAGCAGCATAGTTAGTCTGACCAGCGTTACCTGCCACTCCTACCACAGAAGAAAGGTTCACTATTCGCCCGTATCTTTGCTTAATCATATGTTTTACTACTGCTTTAGTGCAACAGTAAGTACCCCTTAGGCATACCTCAAGCACTCGGTCCCAGTCTTCGTCTTTCATCCTCAAAAATAAAGCATCACGGGTAATCCCGGCATTATTGACTAAAACATCAATCTTACCCCAATGATTAATTATGGTATCAATCATATTTTGTACTTCGTCTTTTCGGGTAATATCAGCCACCAAACCGATGGCCTCAATTCCCTCCAAACTTAGTTCCCTGGCTTTTTCTTCCAGTTCCTCTTTAGGCCCAATATCATTTATCACCACTTTTGACCCCTGCTGACCCAAAGCTCGGGCAATTGCCCAGCCAATACCCCCCTTAGCACCGGTTATCAAAGACACTCTTTCATCGCAGTAACCCACTTTAACCCGCCTTCCTCTTGATAATTTCAAAAGATGCGATCGAATCGGTACGATAAACCGTTACCTCCCTATATTCCCTTTTAAACAGTTTACCCAGCACCGATCCTGGACCTACCTCTACAAAAGAGCGGTAATCTGCCTGGTATAAGCGATCCATAATCTTTTTCCATTGAACAGATGATGTCATCTGTTCAACTAAAAGTTCTCTAATATCCTGCGGGTAATCAACCCAATCACCGGTAACATTACTCAAATACCGGTAACGGGGCTTTTGGAAATTTACTCCTTGTAAAACTATCCGAAATTGCTCCTGAGCTGGCTTCATGAAAGAAGAGTGAAAAGGAGCACTCACTTCAAGCGGGATTGCTTTTTTGCTTCCCTTTTGTTTAGTCTTCTCCAGCACTAAATCCAAAATCTTTCTTTCTAAAGAAAGAACTATCTGATCGCTGGAATTTAGATTGGCTATCTCCACCTTACCCTGAGGAGACACTTCTTCCACCAGCTCTTCCACTTGGGAAAGAGAAAGACCAATTATCGCTACCATAGCCCCTTCATCTGGAGGAACAGCCGCCTGCATAATTTCCCCTCTCTTGCGAACCAGATACACCGCCTCAGGAAAAGAAAAACAACCAGCACAAACCAAAGCACTATATTCTCCTAAACTATGACCGGCTACCACCTCAGGTTCGGGCACTCCTTCTTTTAAAAGAAGGTCGAAAATAAGGAAGCTGGTAGTTAAGATAGCTGGTTGAGCATTATAGGTAAGGTTTAACTCTTCCTGGGGGCCATTGAGACATAGATTGAGTAAATCAACTTGGCAAATATCATTGGCAACTCGAAAATGCTCTTCGGTCTCCTGAGGAAAAGCTTCCCAGAATTCTCGAACCATAGCTACCCTTTGGGCTCCTTGTCCTGGATAGAGAAAAGCTAATCCCATTTTTCGCTCACCATCTTTGTTAAACGGGAAACAGTAGTCTGGAAATCTTTCATAATCTCTTCGATTACCGCCTTAACCGGCTTAATATCTCTTATTAAACCAGAAATCTGACCCGCCATCACTGATCCTTCACTTACATCACCACATACCGCTGCCTGGAGTTTACCTGAGCCCAAAGCCTCCAGTTCTTCTCGAGAAACTCCTCTTCTCTCTAACTGCGTAAACTGTCTCGAGAGTTTATTTTGCAAACAGCGAACCGGATGACCAGTAGAAGTACCAGTCACCACCGTTGAGCGATCCTGAGCTTTAAGTAACGCTTCTTTATAAGCCGGATGCACATCGCATTCCTCAGTACAAACGAAACGAGTTCCCAGTTGAACCCCTTCTGCTCCCAAAACAAAACAAGCAGCCATCCCCCGACCATCGGCTACTCCCCCAGCAGCTATCACTGGCACTGAAACTGCGTCCACCATCTGGGGAATCAAACACATAGTAGTAACCTCTCCTATATGACCTCCTGCCTCCATCCCTTCAGCTATGAACATTTTTACTCCATAGCGAAGTAATCGCTTAGCTAAAGCTACCGAGGCCACTACCGGAATTACCATTATCCCCAAAGAGGACAAATCTTCTACTAAAGAACCGGGGTTGCCTGCACCGGTGGTAACTACTGGCACTTTTTCTTCCTTAACCACCCGGATCTGCTCTTCTATACAGGGGGAAAGGAGCATCAAATTAACTCCAAATGGTTTATCAGTAGCCGATCTTACTTGACGAATTTCTGTTTGAAGCTGAGAAGCGCTCATACCACCAGCCCCAATAATACCCAGACCTCCTGCCTCAGATACAGCAACCACCAAAGGGGTGGTGGCCACCCAGGCCATACCCCCTTGAATAATAGGGTATTCTATTCCTAAAAGGTCGGTTACCCTGGTTTGCATCAGATCACCTCTTTTTTTCCCGTAATTGCAAGCGCGAGATACCATCCCTTATTTTTTCAGAAATTCCCTGTCGAACTAAATCTTCTGCTCGAATAATAGCACTTTTTATATCGCGAGCGCGCGATTTACCATGACATATGAGGCACACCCCCTCTACTCCCAAAAGAGGAGCTCCCCCATATTCACTGCTATCAAACCTTTTCCATATTTCCTTTAACTTTCCCAGAGAGTCATCAACCTTAATTTCTTCCTTCAGGAACTGGTTAACCAAACCGAGTAACCCTTCACCAAACTTCAGCAAGGCATTACCGGTAAACCCGTCACACACTACCACATCCATTGTTCCATCCACAATATTATGGCCTTCGGCATTACCTTCAAAATGGAAATTCAAAACCTCTTTCTTCTGACTAAAAAATTGATAAGCTAATTTGGCCAGCTCATTCCCTTTTCCTTCCTCTTCCCCTATGTTTAGTACTCCCACCCGGGGACGATCTAAATTCAAAATGATGCGGGCATACTCTGCTCCCATCACTCCGAAGTGAAGAAGATGTTTGGGCTTGCAATCCACGTTAGCCCCCACGTCCAACAAAACCGTATAAGATGAGGGATTAGGAATTAAAGCCGTAATAGCCGGCCTCTCAATGTCGGCAATTCGAGGAAGGCCAAGCCAGGCAGCAGTCATAACCGCTCCACTGTTGCCAGCCGATATAAAAGCATCCACCTTTTTCTGGGAAACAAGCTTTATCCCCCGGCAAATAGAGGAATCAGGTTTTTTCCGAACCGCTTCTGTAGCCTGTTCCTCCATCTCTATTACCTGAGGAGCATCAATAATAGGTACTCTCTCTGGGCTCAAACCTAACTGCTGATAGAAGGGTTGCAGTTTTTCTCTCGGCCCTAAAACCAAAAGTTCACGCCCGGGAGAGAGAGCCGCTTTCACCCCTTCTAAAACTTCTAACGGAGCAAAATCCCCTCCCATCCCATCTACTACTATTCTGGTCATTGTCGTCCACGATTACTCTTTCGAGAGAATAACCTGCCTACCTTTGTAATAACCACACTCCCCACAAATTCGATGAGGTAATTTAAAGGCATGACAATGAGGGCATTCGACCAAATTGGGAGCCTTGAGCACCCAGTGAGTTCTCCGTTTGTTTCTTCGACAACGAGAAGTTTTATTAGTTAAATTGGCCATTTTATTTTTCCTCCCTATCGAACGAATTGTAGCATAGTATAAAATAACTTTTTCAGTATTGCAAACTTTAAAGATTCAGCTAACCCAGCTTCAACTTTTTGAGAACCGCCAATCGAGGATCAACTTCTTCTTTCTGGCAAAGACAGCTCTCATCGTTTCTATTTTTTCCACAAACCGGACAAATTCCCTGACAGGAATCGCGACACAAAGGTTTCATCGGTAAACCAAGCAACAAAGTTTCTCTGACTTCCCAAGTAATATCTATAAAATTTTCGTCTTCAAAAAAATAGGCAACTTCATCAGCCTCTCTGAATTCAGCCTCGAGGTCCGACGGGCGAACTAATCGACTTACGTTGCGACACTCCAATCTAAAAGGAATTATCGCCTCATAAACAAAGGGCTTTAAGCAACGAGAACAATTAAGAACCAACCCAGTTTTCACCCAGCCTTCAAGCAGTATCTCCGATTTACAATTGACTAAATCCAACTCCACTTGTACCGGACGGGCAAAGATAATTTTTTCTCCTTGAAAAGAAAGAGGTTTAAAATCTTCTACACAAACCTCGTGGGAAGTCCTACCAACTTCTTTTTTCACTTCCCCAATATAAACTTTCACTTAAACTCACCTCGTTATTTCCCCACCAATTTCCAGGTATCCCAGGCAATTACTAACTCTTCGTTAGTAGGAATAACCATTACTTTTACCTGAGACTGATCACTATTTATAAAAGCCTCTTTCCGGCGTACTTTATTCCGCTGGTCATCAATTTCTATTCCCAGGTGAAGCAGACCCTGACAGATAGATTTCCTAATGTAAGAAGAGTTTTCACCAATGCCGGCGGTAAACACGATCCCGTCCAATCCTCCCAAAATAGCATGGTAAGCACCAATATACTTTTTCGCCCGATAAGCAATCAAATCTAAAGTAAGCTGGGCCCGATGGTTAGTAGGAGCAGCCGCTTCGATGTCGCGGGTATCGCTACTAATGCCTGAAACTCCTAACACTCCACTTTTCTTATTCAAAATCTCGTCCATTTCCTCAATGGATAGCCCCTCTTTTTCCATTAAAAAAAGGACAATCGCCGGGTCTAAGTCTCCCGAGCGGGTTCCCATCACCAATCCTTCAAGCGGGGTAAAACCCATAGAAGTATCAATTGACTTTCCATTTTTGACTGCGGCAAAACTAACCCCGCCTCCCATGTGGCAGGTAATCAGTTTGGACTCGGAAAGGGGAATACCTAACATCTGGGCCCCCCTTTGTGAGACATAACGATGAGAGGTGCCATGAAATCCATAGCGGCGAATCTTGTATTTTTCGTAATACTGGTAAGGGAGAGCATAAATATAGGCTTGTTTAGGAATGGTTCCATGAAAAGCGGTATCAAAAACTGCCACTTGAGGCACTCCCGGCATAAGAGATTGACAGGCTTCAATCCCTAAAATATTAGGCGGATTGTGAAGAGGAGCCAGGTTAACACACTGTTTAATAGCCTCTAAAACTTCTTGGTCGATTACGGCTGAATCAGAAAAATCTTCTCCTCCATGAACCACCCGATGTCCCACGGCATCAATTTCAGTAATATCTCGAAGAACTCCCACCTTTGGATCAGCTAACACTTCCACTATCCACTCCAGAGCCACCCGATGATTGGCAACCTCTCTTTCCCGAACCAATTCTTGATCGTCGGACTTGTGTTCTAACTTTGATCCGGCAATACCAATCCGCTCTACAATTCCTTTAGCTCTGACTTGAAAGTCTTCCTCCTTTCCATCCACCGAAAAAAGCTGGTATTTCACGGTTGAACTCCCGCAGTTCACTACCAAAATATTCATAAATGCTCATCCTTTCTTTGTCTTCTATTAAGTTAAAATTGAGTCTGTAACACCGTCACCGCAATTTGGTCAACAATGTCTTTCGCTTTGCATCCCCGGGAGAGGTCGTTAACCGGCTTAGCCAAACCTTGTAAAATAGGGCCAATAGCTGTTCCCCCGGTCAACCTTTCAGAAAGTTTATAACAAATGTTACCAGCATTAAGGTCAGGAAAAATCAGCACATTGGCCTGTCCTGCCACTTTGCTTCCCGGCGCTTTCTTTTGAGCCACTTCGGGAACAATAGCTGCATCTCCCTGCAACTCTCCGTCCAACAAAAGGTCAGGTCGCAATTCATGGGCCAGCTGGGTAGCGGCTATAACTTTATCCACCAGCTCATGCTTGGCGCTCCCTTTAGTAGAAAAAGAGAGAAGGGCCACTTTAGGCTCTACCTCAAGCAAAAGAGAAGCAGTACGAGCAGTAGTAATGGCAATATAAGCCAGCTCTTCTGCATTAGGATTCGGGTTAAAACCAGAGTCAGCGTAAACAAAACTCCCTTTTTCTCCATAGGGACAGTTGGGAATAACCATTAAAAAACAGCTGGACGCCAACTTAATTCCCGGAGCGGTTTTAATAATTTGCAAAGCGGGTCGAATAACATCTGGACTGGAAAACACTGCCCCGGAAACCACTCCATCTACTTCGCCATGGTAAAGCATCATACAGGCATAATACATTGGATTTTCCAGCCACTTTCCAGCCTGCTCAAGGGAAAGACCTTTATGTCGACGGAGCTCAAACAGAGACTGTTGATACTTTTCTCTTTGAGGGTCATTTTGGGGATCCACTATGGTTACTCCTTCCAACTTTATCCCTAACTTCTTAGCTTTCTTCTGTATCGCTTCTGGATTCCCCAAAAGATAAATTGAAGCCACTTCTTCCCGGGTGGCTTCCTCAGCTGCTTGTAGAACCCGTTCGTCCTCACTCTCAGGGAGAACGACGGTTTTTTTGAGTTTTCGAGCACGTTCTCGAATTTTAGTCAAGACATCCATTATCGATTTTAGCCCCTTTCTTTTTTAAATTTTTCTTTTAATTTTTTTTCCACTATCGGGGGAACTAATTCCCTTACACATCCCCCAAATTGGGCTATTTCTTTTACCACGGTAGAATTAAGATATGAAAATTGAGCACTGGTGGTCAGAAATATGGTCTCAATCTCTGGAGCCAGCTTTCGGTTAATAAGGGCAATTTGGGTTTCGTATTCATAGTCAGAAATGGCCCGAAGACCACGCACCACAATTCGACATTCCTTTTCCCTGGCAAAATTAACTAATAAACCGTGAAAGACTTCAACTTGAACATTGGGCCACTCAGCTACGCTCTGGCAAAGCATCTCTCGTCGTTCCTCCACCGTAAACAGAGGACTTTTATTGGGATTGCGCAAAATGGCTACAATCAACTGATCAAACATAGTGCTCGCCCGTCCAATAATATCCAGATGTCCATTAGTAATCGGGTCAAAACTACCCGGGTACATCGCTCGTAGCATTAGCGCCTCCTTTCTAACGCAAACTCAGACTAAAAATCCAAAGGCTATCACGCTTTTACCGTATTGCCTTATATCTTCAAATCGAAAAAATGAGCGGCAATCCGCTAAATCTCTTCCTTCTAAAAAGCGGATTATTATCAAACTCTGATCAAAAACCACTTTAAAATTATATATCTTTGCCAAAACTTTACCAGGTTCTTGAGCAAAAGGAGGGTCACAGAACAAAAAATCAATTTTATCTGCAAACTGGGGCAAATTCTTGGTTCGCAAAAAGTCAATTTTAATTACTTCGGCTCGATTGGAGAAACCACACCGGTCAATATTGCTTTTAATTATCCGGCATACCCGGCTTTCCTTTTCCAGAAAATAAGCTTTCTCTGCCCCCCGGCTCAAGGCTTCCAACCCCAAAGAACCACTACCGGCAAAAAGATCTACCACCACTTTCCCCTGGATATCCGATCGGATAATATCAAAAATAGCTTTTCGTAAAAACCCTTGAGCTGGACGCACTCCTTTCTCAGAAGGGGCTACAATTTTTCTTCCTTTTACCTCTCCTCCCACAATATGAATATATCCCACTAACTCACTTCCCCTAACTCTAAATACTTGCCAAACCGCCTTTCAATCTCCTGCTTTAACACCTGATACTCCTTTTTATGCAAAAAAGGATCTTGTCCCAAGAGCAGTTCTGCTTCCTGGTGAGCCTTTTCCAATATGGGCCAATCTTCAAAAGGGTCCGCCAGGTGAAATTCGGGAATTCCATGTTGTCTCACTCCATAGAATTCCCCTGGACCCCGCAGACGAAGGTCGGCCTCAGCGATTTCAAACCCGTCGTTGCTTTTAAGCATAATCTCCATCCGCTTTTTAGCCTCCTCAGTTTTAGCATTAGCTAAAAGTAAACACGACCCCTCTTTGTCCCCTCGGCCAATTCGTCCTCGTAATTGATGAAGTTGAGCCAAACCAAATCGTTCAGCGTTTTCTATCACCATCACGTTGGCATTCGGAACATCAATCCCAACTTCTATCACCGAAGTGGCTACTAAAACTTCAATCTCCCGTCGAGCAAAACGAGACATAATATCTTCCTTTTCTCGAGGAGGAAGCTTACCATGAATTATCTCTACCTGAAAATCACTCAACCATTTTTCCTTCAACAGCTGAAAAATTTCCGTTACATTGCTCAACTCTTCTTCATTTTCTTCAATGGCTGGGCAGACTACAAAGGCCTGCTGGCCTTCCTCTATTCTTTTGCGCACCCGATTGTAGGCTTTAAATCTTTCACTTTGAGAAAAACAAAGGGTAGTAACCGGTTTACGCCCGGCTGGTTTTTCATCAACTATCGATACATCTAAGTCTCCATAAAGAGTGAGAGCCAAGGTCCGGGGAATCGGAGTAGCGGTCATAACTAAAGTATGAGGTACCAAAGCTTTATCTTTTAGTTTGGCTCGCTGAATTACCCCAAACCGATGCTGTTCATCTACTACAACCAAACCCAAGCGGGGGAAAACCACTTTTTCTTCGAGCAAAGCATGGGTGCCGATTACCAGGTCTATTTCTCCTCGTTCAATCTGCACTAAAAGGTCAGCTTTTTGCTTATTTTTACCCCCCACCAAAAGCCCAACCCGCACTCCAAGTGCTGTCAGCTGGTCTTTAAACCGCTGGTAATGTTGCTCGGCCAAAATTTCAGTCGGAACCATAAAGGCTACCTGATGACCAGAGTCGATCACCTTAAGAGAACTCATCAAAGCCACTAAGGTTTTCCCCGACCCCACGTCCCCCTGAACTAATCGGTTCATCACCAAACCACTTTCCAGATCGCGGGATATTTCCTGATATACCCGCTCCTGAGCCGAAGTCAATTGAAAAGGCAGACCCGCTAACAGTTTGTCCACTAAATTAGAATGAGTAACACAGGGCTTAACTTGGAAATCTTTAAATTTTCTTTTCCTCATTTTTAAGCTAAGAGCGAAAAGCAAAAACTCTTCAAAAATCAAAGTCCAGTGGGCTCGGCTTCTTCGAGAAAGAAGTTGGGTAACTGGTGAAAAAGAAGGATAGTGCAATTCCCAAATTGCTTCTTTTTTATTTAAAAGTTGATATTTATCCCGAATATCGGGAGGCAAAACCTCCTTTATTTGAGGAATACCTTCTTCTAAAGCCTCAGAAATCAAAGAACGAAGTTTTTTCTGAGTAACCCCCTGAGTAAGAGAGTAAATCGGAACAATGCGCTCAACCTGAGAATCATGAGAATCACCCTCCCCAGCCATCGGAAAAAACTCAAAATTGCCTGTTTCCCATTGTCCGCGCCGAAAGCGGAAGCTACCGGTAACTGTTACTTTTAAGCCGGGAGGAAGAGCCTTGGCCAAATAAGGCCGGTTAAAACAAACCAGATATACCAGGCCGGTAGCATCTTTGACCCCAATTTTAAGCAAATTACCCCTCCGGGTAGGGATTCTCTTTTGAAAGCTAACTACTCCTTTTATGGTTTCTATCTCTTTTCCTCGTAGCTGGGAGATAGGTTTGACCGGCCCTCGATCCTGGTAAGTCCGGGGAAAGAAAAAGATTAAGTCCTCAACCGTTCTCAAGTTTAAGCGATTTA
The DNA here is from genome assembly GCA_030156825.1 of Candidatus Atribacteria bacterium. Lineage (GTDB taxonomy): Bacteria > Atribacterota > Atribacteria > Atribacterales > JASGLU01 > JASGLU01. Next base: position 9,895 of record JASGLU010000007.1, read on the forward strand.
ATTTCTTTTCTAAAACTGGCCCTACCCCTTTAACAAAGCGAACCGGAGTATCCAACCTCACCTTTGGCGGTGATTCTTTCTGAGCAGGCTTGGCCGGAGGGGTAAAAAGAGAATTGTCGGCCTGAATCAGTTTTTCTATTTTTTCCAGAAGTTCCACCTTTTCCTTTTTTCCCAGGTCCTGGTAATATCCCAAAGAAGAAGCCAGTTTTTCACTTTCTCCATCCCTGTTCTGGTTCAACAACCACTCACGCATAAACCGGTCAAATCCTCCAAAAACAGTTAGATTATCCAGCCTTTTCTTCTCTCGATCTATAATTTTAAGAACAAACTGTTTATCGTAACCCATTTTTATTCTCTCTCTCCTACAAATAACTATAATGGGGGCTTCGCCTCCCTAATAACCGAACAATAGGGGGTAAACCCCCTATAACCCCCAAAAACAAAGATTAAAAGATAAAAACTAAAAGACTACTGAGGAAGGGAATACATCTTCCTCACTATCAGGGGGAAAATACCCCCCTAATAACCCCCAAAAACAATAAAAAACATTTAAAAAAGCAAAAAATAAAGAAAAGAACAAAGACTACTGAGGAAGGGAATACATCTTCCTCACTATCAGGGGAAAAATACCCCCCTAATAACCCCCAAAAACAAAGATTAACTTGAGGTAGTGTATTTTCTCCCTCAGTCTTCTACGTTATGCCTCTTTCCCGTCATGCCCGAAATTAGTAATCGGGCATCCAAAACAACTTTTTCCTCTCCCTCCGGGGGAGAGGGTTCTGTTTTTATTGTCATCTGGTGTACCATGCAGCATGGGGGTCTATCCTATCGTAGTTTACAGGAGAAAAACCCCTATTGTTCCTCTAAGCCTTATTATATTGAATTCTGTTTTCATTGTCATCTGGTGTTGCCACGTAGTATGGGAGTCTATTTACCAACTACCATATAATACACCATTTGTGGCTCTGGTTTTGACCTATTTAATTATTTTTTGGGAGTTTCTGGCGTCAAGTCTTTCAACAGAACTATAATAGGGGCTTTGCCCCCCTTATAACCGAACAATAGGGGGTAAACCCCCTATAACCCCCAAAAGATAAAAGAAAGAAAAAAATTAAAGGCTGAAAGGATAGACCATCATTGTTTCTCTAAGATTTATTATATTGAATTCTGTTTTCATTGTTATGTGGTGCCCCGAAGGGGCATGGGGGTCTATCCTTATCTATCAGTCTTTTAATCTGGGTTACCCGAAAATGAGAATCTCTAAAAGGAAAGACCTGGTATGGGCTGATTTCTGGAACTTATGGTGCAACTTGAGTTAGGAAAAGAACATTTAAACCTGCTTGCAATAGAAATTAAAAACTGCTATATTTAACCCCGCTGGGGGAAAGTTCAATAGTAAAAGAAGGAGGATAAAATCATGGCAAAATGTGAAATTTGCGGCAAAAAACCAGTTTTTGGTAATCAAATCAGTCACTCTCATCGGGTAAGCCGAAGAGTTTGGCGACCCAATATTCAAAAAGTAAAGACCTTAGTGGGAGGCAAAGTCCGCCGAATAAACGTTTGCACCTCTTGCCTAAAGGCCGGTAAGGTTCAAAAAGTTTAGACGAGTCAGGCTAAAATATTTCTATCTTTTGCCTCAGTTTCTTCACCTTTTCAGTAATCTGGTCTGGTTGGGAAAAAACCAGTGATCCGGCCATAATGATGGAGGCACCGCAAGCAGCCAAAAATTCAATGTTATCCTCGGTTACCCCTCCATCTATGGCTATTTCGGTGGTCAAACCTCGTTCTTGAATAGCTTTTCTCATTCTGAGAATCTTATCTTCCATCCCGGAAATAAACTTTTGCCCGCCAAAACCAGGATTGACTGTCATCACTAAAACCTGGTGTAATTCAGGCAACAAGGGGAAAATAGTCTCTATCGGTGTACCCGGGCAAAGAGCCAAACTGGCCTTCGCTCCTTCTCTGAGGATATCTTTTATTACTATCCCGTAGTCAGGCACAGTTTCTGGATGAAAAGAAATTACATCTCCTCCGGCCTGGATAACGCTTGCAATATAGGCTTTTGGGTTATCCACCATAAGATGAACATCCAAAATAGCCTGGGGGAGAATTTCTCTCACTGCTTTGATTATTATTGGACCAAATGTTAAATTTGGGACAAAATGGCCGTCCATGACATCGATATGAATTATTTTTACTCCACCCAACTGGGCGCTAAGTAGTTGTTCTTTCAACTGCGAAAAATCACAAGATAAAATCGAAGGTGCTAATTGCGCCATAATTCTGCTTCCTCCTGTCTAATCCAATTCTTTCTCCCAATAATAATAATTGTTCAAATAGATTACCACTCTACCCTTGCCTTTGGTCGGGGTGAACAACTCTACCGTCTCTCCTCCTGGGTGTTTCTCCTCATACGCCGTCCTTTTTCCCAACTCATCTTCCACCTCCACCCGAACCGTAATCGGGTCTTTTGTCTCAGGCAGAACAAACCGAAGTCGAACCTCTTTTAAGTCCTCTACTCGCTGGGCCACCAGCAAATTCACCTTTTCTCCAGGAGAAACCGTAGTTTGAGGTGGAGGATTTTGGCTAACCACTATCCCAGGAATTCTACCGGGAACTACTTCTTCTCGAACCTCACCTACCATCAACCCTTCTCCTCTCAACAGTCGCTCGGCTTCTTCCAGTTTCAGGCCGACTAAATCCGGAACCAAGATCGAGCTACTAACCGGGGTTTCTGAGGCCCCTTTACTCACTAAAAGATGTACTGTTTCCCCCTGAGGTAAAGTGCTACCAGCCGGGGGGTTTTGAGAAATAACCCAATCTCTGGGAACTTGCTCATGGCTAACCGAGGAAACATTTCCCACTCGAAAGCCTTCTTCGCTTAATATTCTTCTTGCTTCCTCTAAAGGAATATCTTTTACCTCTGGTACAACTGCAGATTGAACAGTAGAACTTGTCTCTGAGGAGGTTCCTCCGGCAACGGCAGTCCCGTTAATTACTACCTTTATTTTCTGTCCTTTTTTTACCAATGAACCCGGCTCGGGCTTTTGTTCTAAAATAGCTGAAGGAGGAGAAAAAGGATCCTGATCTACCCGCAATACCTCTAAATAAAGGCCAAGCTCAACCGCCCGGTTTAGAGCTCTCGTCAAATCCTGATTTAAGAGATCAGGGACTTCAACCGTATCACTGATCAAATAAAGCTGAAAAAGAACTAACCCCCCATATAAACTCAAGGCCAGTCCTCCTCCAAACAGCAGGGCATAAAGAACAATCTGTCCGATTAAAGCTATTAAACTGTTCGCCTTCTTTTTTTGTCTCATTTCCGTCTCCAAGCTACTATAAAAAATCCATCTGACGAAAAAAAATGAGGCCAGATGGTAAAAGTCCCCTTAATCTTCCCCTCTTCAATTCTACTATCTAAAAATGGTTTTTCGGGAAAAACTTCTCTCCACCTAAGGTTTATCCTTTGGAAATCAGATCCTTTCTCCTTCTCAAAGTCTGCTACCACTTCTACCGTCTCTCTCTCGGTAACAGTGCATACACAGTATATCATTAATCCCCCGGACTTTACCAAAAGAGAACTTTCTAAAAGTAATCTTTTTTGCAGTTGAGAAAAATCTGCTATCTTTTGAGGGGTTACTTTAAGTACAATTTCTGGATTTTTAGCCAAAGTACCCAACCCCGAGCAAGGAGCATCCACCAATACTCTATCTCCTTTTCTCCAAAAATTAGATGGCGGAGGCCCGGAAGATACCACTTGTGCTTGAATTATAGAAAAACCCATCCGTTTTACATTTTGATAAAGAGTATTAATTTTTTGAGAATTGGTATCCCAAGCCCAAATGCGCCCTTGATTTATCATTTTTTGAGCCAGAGCAGTGGTTTTACCTCCAGCCCCACAACCAATATCAAATACTGTTTCTCCCGGAAGGGGTTTAACCACCTCCACTGCCAGCTGGGAACTAAAATCCTGAGGGTAAAAATAACCTTGCTTATACTCTGGAGTCTGAATCAGACTGGTATAATCTGCCTCTACCTTCAGCGTTTGGGGAAAGTCAGAAACGGACTCTACCACTATCCCCCGCTGAGTCAGGCTTTTAAACAAACACTGCGGGTCAATCTTATAAGTGTTGACCCGCAGATAAGTCGGGGGAGGTAAAAGTAAGGCTTGTTTCAAGTTTATCAATTCTTCCTGTTTGAGCCAAGAATGCCAATCTTCTTCAAGCCAGGCAGGAAGGGGGAAAAACCAACTTTTAGCCTCTTCCTGGTAACTTTCTTTTTTTTCATTAATCTGCCGAAGTATCGCATTAACCAGTGGGGCAAAGCCCGTCATCCCCTTTTTCTTTACCACCTCAACTATTTCATTAACTACCACAAAATCGGGAGTACGGGTATAAAAAATAAGCTCAAAAATCCCTATCCGGAGAGCGTTTCTAACTAAATGAGGTAGTTTATCCGCCCGCGATAAATAACTATCAGCGATTTGATCCAACCAAGGGTAAAGTTTAACTACCCCCCGCACTACCCCCACCAATCGAGCTCTATCAGAAGAAGAATATTTCTTTTTTTTAAAAATAAAATTATACTCTCGATCCAGGAATAAAATTTTCCTTGTAAATAAGCGATCGAGAGTAGAAAGGGCATCAAATCGAAAATTATCCAAAACTGACTTAGTCCCGAGCCCCCCTTAAAAGTACCAAACGCAGAAGTTGAAGAGCAGCCATGGCCGTAGCGGCTACATAAGTAAGGGCAGCTGCATTGAGCATTTTCTTAACCGCTGGTTTTTCCTCTTCCTGTATCAAACCTGTCTGCGCAAGCACCGCATAAGCCCGGCTACTGGCATTATATTCCACTGGCAGAGTAACCAACTGAAACAGCACCGCCAGGCTAAAGAAAATAATCCCAATGTCCATCAAAGTAGGCAGGTAAAATATAAGCCCTATAAAGAAAAGAGGGAAAGCCAACTGCGAGCCCAAACTGGCTGCCGGAACCAACACCGACCTTAAGTTAAAAGCCGGATATCTATCTCGCTTTTGCAAAGCATGCCCTACTTCGTGAGCCACAATACTATAATCGGCAATAGAATCACCCCGAGCCACTGCCTGCGAAAGACGTAAAACTTCTTTTCTGGGGTCATAGTGATCAGTCAGAGCTCCAGGAATTTCCTCTATTCCAAGGTCAAGCCCTAACATGGCAACTAATCTCTGCCCAATTTCGTATCCTAAAAGTCCAGCTTTGGCCTTCTTTTTGGAAAGAGCGGTATAGGTATTACGCACTTTCCCCTGGGCATAAAAAGCCAAAATTAAAGCCGGAATTAATAAAATAAAAGTAAAATCAAACGGGAAAATAAACATGCTCCCACCTCCAGTTTATTCCAAAATTTCTCCTTTTTGGATTTTATATCCACAGCAAAACTCTCGACCGGTAAGCACCTTGCCACCTTCTGGCTGGAGAAGTTCAATTTGAAGCAGACCTTCTCCGGTAGCCACTATCAACCTTTTATCTTTATCTATCTCTACCACCTTCCCCGGTTCCCCTGACTTATCTCCAGAATAAAGTTTTCCGCTTAAAATTTTCACCCGTTTCCCTCTGAGATAAGTCCAGACTCCCGGTCGAGGGGAAAAGGCTCTAATTTGATTTACAATAAACAAAGCAGAACGCGTCCAATCCACTCGAGCCATTTCTTTGCTCAGTTTAGGAGCATAGCTAACCAGGTTAGCGTCCTGATTTTGGGGAACAATTATTCCCTTCAACCACTTGTCCAGAGTATCAACCAGTAACTCTCCCCCCAATAAACCTAATTTCTCTTCTAAAGTTGCTGCATTATCTTTTTCCTCAATTTTCAAAGTTTTTTGAGACAAAATCGGTCCACTATCCATCCCTTCATCCATAAGCATTATAGTTACTCCAGTTTCCTCTTCACCGTTAAGCAAAGTCCACCGGATAGGATCGGCTCCCCGATATTTAGGAAGAAGCGAGGGATGAACGTTAATAAACCCCCGAACTGGGACCTGCAAAAGCTCTTTTTTAATTATTTGTCCAAAACTGGCAACCACTATTGCTTGGGGACGAAGAGAGCGAACTTGCTCAACAAAACCCGGGTCGTTAACCCTTTTCGGTTGCCAGACCGGAATTTCCAATCCGGTCATCCTTTTTTTAACCGGCGGGGCACTTAATTTTTTGCCTCTACCAGCTGGCCGGTCAGGTTGAGTAATAACCCCTAAAAGTTCAAATTGACTGGATAAGAGAGCTTCTAAAATTAGAACTGAAAAAGAGGAAGTGCCCATAAATATTAATTTCAACGATTAGCGTCCTCCCTTCCATAGCTGTTAATCTTCCTTAACTTTCCAGCAACTAAAAGTCGACGACGGGGAGATAAGCGATCAATGAAAAGAATACCCTGTAAATGGTCAATCTCGTGCTGCAAAATTCTTGCCAAAAACCCCTCGGCTTCTATAACTATTTCTTTACCCGAAGGAGTAAAAGCCTCTACCGTTGCTTTCCGTGGCCGCTCAACTTTGGAAAAAATCTGAGGAAAACTTAGACACCCTTCTTCTTCTACCTCTTTTTCTTCCCCCAAACTCTGAATACGGGGATTAATTAATAAAAGGTCCTCTCCAGTTTCTGGGTTAATCACAGCAATCAATTGGAGCGGAACCCCTATCTGATTACCGGCTAAGCCCACTCCCGAAGCAGCATGCATGGTTTCCCTCATATCACTTAGCAACTTAACTATCTTCCCATCAATATTTTCTACCGGTTGTGCTTTCTCTCGTAAAATTTGATCTCCGTAAAAACGGATAGACAAGCTCATAGTTTTTCTCCTTCTTATCCAATTTCATCTAAAACCCACTCATTGGTCAACTTTAAGAAAGACTTGAACGTTTCCAATCTTTCGCCCGTCTAAAGTGCGGGACAAAGTTTCCAAAACTTTTTTCCTCTCCCTCGGGGGAAATATAATTACCATCTCATCACGAAGAGAGCCCCTTTTTCGGAGGCCAGCACTGGGAAAAGGTCCCATCACCTTCCAACCTTCCCCTTTGCACTCCTCTCCAATTTTAGTTAGAACCACCTGCCTTTTCTTTCTATTCCCCCCTTCCCCTATCAAATAAAGCATCACCGAATAAGGGGGATAACCCAAACTCTCTCTTTTTTCTAATTCTTCTCGGTAGAACACCCACCAAGGAGCCAAAAGTCGCTCGGCCTCCTTCTCTTTTTCTTCTTTAATCTGCAAAAATAAACGAGGGGTTGTCTTACTTTCCGTCCCTAAAAAAAGCCGGGCTTTTTGAACTTGACCATACAGTTTTTCCCGAGCTCGAAAATCGGTCAAAGAAAGCCAGCTTTCTACGCTGACCATTACCAACAAGTCTCCCTTACTCAAAACCTCTTCCTGCAGAAGAAGAGAAGTCCCTACCACAATTGAGGGGAAAACTAAAGGAAGCTCCCTTTTTCTCTCTTCTCGGTCCATGCGCAAAATAGAGACCCGGCTAAAAATTTTACTCACCGTTTCCCAAACCCGCTCAACCCCTTCACCCCAGGCCTCCAACCATGCCCCCCCACACTGAGGACAGACCGCATCCGGCAGTTGCACCAAGCCACACCAGGGGCAAATCAAGCGATGGTCTTCTATATGGTAGCGAAAAGCTACCTCACATCGAGGGCAAACATAGTAAAAACCACAATCCCGACATCCTAAAGCCGAGGAGTATCCTGTCTTTTGCACCCAAATAAAAGCCCTTCCTCCTTGAGATAAGGTTTGAGAAATGGCCTGTTGAACCGGAAGAGTCAAAACCCTTTTTTTAGCTCGATAGGTAACAATTTTTACCTCCGGTCGGGCCACTTCTTGGGAAGGAAAGAAATCTTTATGACTAACTTTCCTGCTATCCATTAAATAGAACTCTTCCAAACTGGGTACCGACCCAACTATCTCCAACCGCCCTCCACCCAGTTTTACCCTCTCTTCCAAAATTCGCAAAGAATCATATCCCGGTACTTGATCTGAAAAATGCCCCCGATCCGCAGGATCCAATATCAAGTAGTAAGAAACTTCCCGGGCAGGTAAAAATAAGGCCAGGCGAGTTCCTAAAATAAGCTGATAATCACCGGCTTCGGCTAATTTATAAGCGAAAAACCTCTTTTTAGAAGACAAGCGACTGTCATACTTAATCAAGTGCCAACAATCAAGTTGGGTGGCTAAAATTTTATAGTACCGGTCCAGAGTGGCAAAGTCGGGGAAAATAACCATCCCTTTTTTACCCTCGGTTTTTAACCGCTGGCAAAAATTAGTAATAAAAGAAACTCTGTCTTTAAAAAAAGGGATCGATTGCCAGTAAACTTGGGGCTCTCCACCCGAAAACCAAGACACAGGTTCAATTTTTTCTCTCTCCAAAGCCATAATTCCCTTTTTTACCAACCGCCTGATTTTATCCCGTGATAAACCGGTTTTCTCTCGAAATAAAAACAAATTAACTCCCGCAGGAGCAATTTCCTCTATATCCGGGTCTCGTCTGGCACCTGGATATACCCTAAAGGAGGCGTCCTCTTCCCATCTTTTAGCCAAAGGAGGAGTAAACAGAGAAAGAGCCTCTCCCAAAGAACAAAACCAAAGTTCTTGTATTCGATGGGCCAGACTTATTTCCAGAGAACTGAGGGGAAAAATCGGAGCCACCCCAACTATCGGCTTTAAGGGAATATTTTTTTCATTTTTTTCATCCTCTGCTACCACCCATCCCAAAAGAGAACGATTTTTAAGTTCCACCTTGACCAAGCTTCCCCGGTGGACTTCTTCCTGGAGAAAAGGAGGCACTAAATAAGAAAAATTATGATAAAGAGGAACCGGTAGCGCAACTGAAATCAAGCGGTCAACCATTGATAAAGTAAGAAGCTATATGATCAATAATTTCTCGAGCCAAATCTCTCTTATCCAAAAGAGGGAGTTCTCGCTCGTTATTTAAACTATCTACTATCCAGGCCTTATTAGTTGGAGTTTGAAAACCGGTGTCAGCTCTTCCCACCAAATTAGCCACCATCAAATCAACTTTTTTCTGTTCAAGTTTTTGTCGAGCAAATTCCAGGGGCTGGTTAGTCTCGGCACAGAATCCCACTACTATTTGGTCAGAGCGCTTGTTAGTGCCCATCCAACTTAAAATATCAGGGTTAAGAACCAGGGAAAGGGAAAAAGAAGAGTGAAGGTTTTTTTTAATCTTTTCTGAAGAAAAAAAAGCCGGTCGATAATCAGTTACCGCTGCCACCATAAAACAAATATCACAGTCGGGAAAACGGCGACTCACCAGCTGAAACATTTCGGTAGCGGTATCTACTTTCTCTACCTCAACTCCCGCGGGGAACCTTACCGAAGTTTGACCAGTCACCATTGAAACTTGAGCCCCATCAGCTTTAGCTTGAGCCGCCAGAGCACAGCCCATCATACCACTGGAAGAATTAGAAATAAATCTAACTGGATCCAACCACTCTCGGGTAGCTCCGGCAACTACCAATACTTTTTTATCCTTTAGCGGCTTTTCTGGATAACAATGATAAAATAAAGATTCTACCAAAATCTCCCATGAGGGTAAACGACCTTTTCCTTCTTCTCGACAAGCCAAAGCCCCCTCCTCTGGCTCAACCACTCCTGCCCCCAAAGAAGCTATTATTTTCAAATTCTCCTGCACCAGCGGATTACTCCACATAGCTCGATTCATAGCCGGAGCCACTATCACTTTTTCTGGAGCCACCAGCAAGATAGTACTCAAAAGGTCGTCCGCAATCCCCCGGGCCATCTTACCCAAAATATTAGCCGTTGCCGGGGCAACTAATATCCCCTGGCTTTCTCGAGGAATAGAGATGTGGGGAATTTTCTCTCCCTCTTCAAAAAGACTACATCTTACTGGGTTACCACTCAAAGCTTCAAAAGTAGCCCGACCCACAAACTGGAGTGCCGACTGAGTCATAACTACCTCAACCCTCGCCCCCACCTGGGCTAAATAACTAACCACCTGAGCCACTTTAAAAGCAGCAATCCCCCCACTCACTCCCAAAGTAATTCGCTTCTCTTTCCAGAAACCCGGAGGATGATAAACTATCATTCTTCCACAAACTCAAACTGGATTTTATCCTCTAAAAATTCCTGCAGAGCAACAAACAAAGGTTTGTGTTTTTCCTCTAACTCTACTAAGGGATTTGCTCCTTCGTTCAGTTGCCTAGTTCTTTTAGCTATAATCAAAGACAGAATATAACGGTTCCCGGCTTTTTTGAGCATCTCATCGATGGGTAACATTTTTATCACCCCTTTAAGTTTTAGTCTCTTCTATCCAATCGGTTTTATCTCTTATCCGACATCTTTCAGCCACAATAATAGAACGGAATTTATCTACCGCTTCTTCCAATTCGTCATTAACAATTAAATAATTGTAATCATGGATAGATTTCATTTCAAGGTGAGCATTGGTCATCCGCAGCAAAATTTCTTCTCCCTGGTCGGTATTACGTTCGCGCAATCGCTTCTCCAAAGTTTTCAAAGAAGGGGGAGCAACGAAAATAAAAATCCCCTGCGGAAAATTCTTTTTCACCTGCAGCGCTCCTTGAATATCAATTTCCAGAATTACGTCAAAGCCCTGTTGCAACCACTCTTCTACCGGACGGCGTGGAGTACCATAATAATTTCCATGTACCCGCGCCCATTCCAAAAACTCACCCCGAGCCTTCATTTTCTCAAAAGTTTCCCGATCCAGAAAAAAATAATCAACCCCCTCCATCTCTCCTGTTCGGCGAGAACGGGTAGTACAGGAAATTGAATATTTCAGATCATGAACTTTGGCCACAACTTCTCTTCTTAAAGTGCTCTTCCCTACCCCCGAAGGTCCAGAAATAACAAACAATAGGCCAGACATATTATTCTATATTTTGAATCTGTTCTCGCATTTTCTCGACAATGGTCTTCATATCTACCACCAAAGAAGAAATTTTTGCGCTCCCTGATTTGGACCCCACAGTATTAATTTCCCGGTTTATTTCCTGTAAAATAAACTCCATTTCTCGACCTATTGCTCCCTTCTTGTTTAAGAGCTGTCCTATTCTCTCCAGGTGCGTTTTTAAGCGAATAACTTCTTCATTTATATCACTTCGATCCAAATAAAATATCAATTCTTGAGCCAACAAAGCTTCATTGACCGGGCTTTGAGGAGCAACTTCCTGCAGTTTCCGGTTTAACTTATCCCGATAATATTGCGAAACAGCTCCCTCTTCATTTTTGATTTCTCCTAAAATTTTCTTCAAATTTTTTAAATAATTATCCAAATCTTGCTGCAACTTAGCTCCTTCTCTTTCCCGAAATTCAACCAGTTTTGTTAGACAATTTTCCAGAATTGGTTGAAAATTATACCATTCTTCCACCCACTTCTGACTTTCCTCTTTTACCCGAATTATTCCTTCCCCGGTTTGAAGTAAAATTTCTATCCGGGGAACAAAAGGTAAACCTAACTCAGAACATATCCGGCGAAGAGCGTCCAAATAGGAACGGGCCAGATCAGGGTCTGGCTCAACCGTGAAAATCGATCCCTTAGGCTCAAAATCAACCCGCAAATCCACTTTCCCCCGGGATAACCGCTCTCGAAACAGGGAAAGGATTTGCTCTTCCCAAAGATAAAGTTCTTTCGGTAAATGCAAGTTTAAACTAAAAAAACGGTGGTTAAGGCTCCTCACAGAAACCCGATAAAAAGCTAAATTTCCCTCTCCTTCTGCATATCCAAAACCAGTCATACTTAACATATCTTCGTCTCCCATCTCTTTACAAAAGAAACTTGGCACTATATTATTGGATATTATACCAACTGTCAACGAAAGCAAAATGAAGAATTTAGAAGGCGTTCCTCTCCATTTTTTAATAGACGAGTTAAAAGTAGCTATTCAGGGCAGCCGAATCCAAAAAGTATCGGTTGCCGACCAATATACTATTTTTCTTCAACTTTTCACCCAGGCTGGTTTGGGAGAATTGGGCATTTCCATTCATCCCGAAATGAATCTTTTATTCTGGCACATAGGTAAAACCCCCTCTCTTCCCTCTACAAAAAGGGGAGCTTTTGAGCAACTTTTAAATAAATATCTTACCGGAGGAAGAATTACAAACATCCAACAAGTGGGCTGGGACCGGGTGGTACAAGTTACAGTCCATAATCCCTCTCTCTGGCAAGAAAAAGACACCTTTACCTTCTGGATAGAATTGACCGGGAGAAATGCCAACTGCATTTTAACCGACGATGGTCCCTCTTTTAACGTTTTGGGATCTTCTCGAGCGATAACCGCCAGACATAGCCGTTACCGCACTATCCTACCTGGTCATCCTTATCTACTTCCCCCTCCCCAGGAATCGAAATTAGACCCGATAAAATTCATAACCAAACCGCCTCCCCTAAAAGAGCTTTCTTTCGATAGGCAAAACTTTAAAAAATGGATTATCAACCACTTAGCCGGTTTTGGCCCTTTTCTGGCCCAGTGGATAGTCGATTACTTTGAATCTAATCCACCCCTACCCGGCCCCCCAGAAAAACAGCTGAAAAAAGCACTCCAATTCCTGTTTAAACCACTAATTGAAGGAAATTACCAAGTGTTTCTCTTTTTCCAGCCTCAGGACTTCAAACCGGTGGGGATTTTCTGGCTAAAAAATAGCTCGCCTTACCAAGATATGCCCCACAAAACATACTCGACTTTCAGCGAAGCATTGTTCAACTTTTATCTTTTTCATCGAACCTGGAAGGAAAAATATGATCTTGAAGAAAAAAGAAAACGTAAACTTCAGCAAGAACTTGATTTTTGGGAAAAAGAAGAGGAGAAAATTCTACTTTCTCTGGCAGAAGAACAAAACCTACTTGAACTCAAAACCAAAGGAGAATTATTAAAACTCTACCCCGCTCTTACCATTAAAAAAAGGGATGCTCATGGGATATGGGTGGTCAACCATTTTAGTCAAAAAGAAGAAACCGTTTTTATAGAACTCGACCCTAATTTGAGTATTAGTCAAAATATGCAGCAGTATTTCCGAAAATACCGAAAAGCTATCAACCGTAACCAGCAGCTCAAAAAAAGGTTAGCTTTTATTGCCGAAAAAAAAGACTCTCTGAACTCAGCTCTTCGCCAACCGGCAGTCGCACCTTATCTTTCAACCCCTCCGACAAAAGGTAAAAAGAAATCTGCAAGTAAATTACCCGCCGGGATTATTAAATTTACCACTCCCTCGGGTAATGAAATTTTGGTAGGCAAAAACCAAAAGAGCAATCACCTTCTCCTCACCCGGATGGCTAATCGGTCTGATTTCTGGTTCCATATCAGAGATTTAACCGGTTCTCATACTATTTTAAAAGTTAATCATCCTGCTACTCAAATCGAAGACATGGTACGAGCTGCTCAGGTAGCTGCCTATTTCTCTAAAGCCAGAGGAGAAACCAAAACTGAGGTAATAGTCACTCAGGTGAAGCATCTTCGTTTTCCTCCGGGCGCAAACTTGGGAAAAGTGATTTTTCAAAATGAAAAAACCTACCTTGTGCCTGCCGTTTTACCCCGCGAACTCAGTTAACCAAAGAGTCACCACCCATTGACGAAAAAGCAGAAAGACAATATAATAGGCTTTGTTTTAGAATCCAATACGAAATTTCAGTGGCCCAATCGAATAGTGGTTAGTTCAGCGGGCTCTCAATCCGCAGGCCGGGGTTCAATTCCCCGTTGGGCCACCAAAGGTTTATCAGAGCTTTTTTTGCAACTTCCTCACCCTCTTCGAAACCCCTGACTCCGATGACTATAAATTTTTTCTTCTGTCCTAAAAACAGCAATAGAGGGAAAATACCCCCTATAACCCCCGAAAAGCAAAAAAACTAAAAAGACAAAGGATAACTGAAGAAGGAAAGTACTTTCGGCAATGATGGGGGCTTCGCCCTCTTTATCCTGACTTTGACACCTCAGTTAGCTGAAACCCGCATCAAATCTATATTTTTTAAATTAAAATGTGCTATTTTGCCACTACACTTTTGGAAGAGTAAAATATAAATGCCTATATTTACTGGGTTTGTAGCTTCAAAATGAGTGAAAATCAGCAGAAAGTGTCAAAATCAGAAAGGCGAAAGGCCAGATATAGAGTGATTTTTGAAACTTATACTGCAAGTTGGGTTAAAAAAGCCCTTTAGTTTTTCAATTTTTACAAAACAGAAAAAAGTGGTCTAATTAAACAGGTTATCAAACAGGTTATATTTTTTGAAACAAAGATATCGGTCAGATAAAACATTTAAGGGTTTTTTGGAAAGACTAAAATGCTCAGCTAAGCATTGTAACACGGTATCAAGCTGATATTCTCGAGCCAGCTCGCTATTGCAGGCTTGACGGTAGAGTTCTTGACCATATTTTTCCAGCTCTTCCCCCCGAGAAAGAGCCTTGGCCATTCTTCTCGCCTTAAAATTGCTCGAGGTGGCAAAAAGCTGTTCAGAAAAAACTCCACATAGAAAAAGGGCAATGTCGGCGGCTCTTTTCACAAAAAGAAAACGGTAAGGTTCTTCTACTTTCTGGCTGGTTTCGCTCATAAAATCAAAGTCCATATTAGAAATCGTTTGCTTAAAGTAAATCCCCCGACCGCGACGAATTAAGATGGTAAAATTTTCTACCCGGACAAAAGATACCAATAGTTCTACCAAATAATCCTTAATCATGTCCTGGGAAAAAATTTCAACCACTTTTTGACCATCAAATACTGGAACCCGGGTTTTATATCCCACTTGCTCTAAAGTGTAAAATTCTCTTTGAATATCTCTCAGGGATTGACGAAGTAGAATTTCAAAATAAAGATAGGGGCTAATTCTCACAAAAATAGTATCATCTAAGGCTACTCTTTGAAAGAGGTTCTGGTTGTCTAAAACTACATTTAACACGTCCGGGTCGTTGAGTAAAGAAGAAAGGGCAGTTTTTTGGCTTTCTTTCTCTTTAGAAGCGCTTACCACCTCACTAATAAAACGATAATCTTCAGGGGTAAACTTCTCAAATATTCGGCGCATAACCAATCACTCCTAACTTAATAAATTACCCCGAAGGTTTTCCGATAAAAATTCTCAGTATCTTCCCTTTTCCTTTCTCGTAAATTATAAACGGAACGAACTACCTTTTTCTTCCAGAACTCATCAGTATTTAATCTTCCTTTGCGCCAAAGGTCAAAGTCAATAGCCCTCACTTGAAAATCTAAAACATACTGTTCCTCCCGAATCAACTGCACTAAAAACCAGGATGCTTCAGGAAATATCCGCTGTAAGGATTCAAGCCCAATGCCCACTTGATTCCAGAAATCTTGGTTTAAGTCGGTAGAAACCATTTCCATTCGAATAAACGCCTGACCATCCTCTGGAGAATAGTTAACATCGTACACCTGATAGCCAAATTCTTTGAGTAAAAGGGCAGTTCTTCGAATAGCCTCTTCTAAAGATGGGCTACCTTCGATTGAACTTCGCACCAGAGTGAAAGGCAGCTCTAAGTATTTTTTCTGATTTATAAAGAAACTCACTTGCCATTGATTGGGTGCTATTTCACCCCGGTACCGTTCTAAACTCAGCTCTCCCTGAACCCCCACATAGTTTTTGTCTTCTTCTGCTACCAGGATGCTTTCATAAATGGAACTACCGGGTGCCGAGAATTCCCATTTTAACTCGTCTCCAGCTTTTATCTCCTCCAAAAAAACCCAGCAAATAACCGACTTTTCTTCAATAGAGAACTTATCCCGTCGGTCTAAAGGAAGATGGTCCTGGTCAAGCCCAGAACAGAGAGCAAAATCTAAAACTACCCGCTCTTCCATCCCCAAAAACAAAAAAGTCACTGCCAGCAAACTCAAAACCAGAAGGATTTTCCACCAGTTGGTAAAAGTCACCAAATTTCTCCTCCTATTATTTAAATTAGAGAAAAATCATACTTCCAGCGCCCCCCGACGATAGGCAGCAAGATAGTTAATACAGAATTCATCCCGCCCCATCAGGACCTCAGATGCCAAAAGAATAGCTACCAGTTTAAGGTCAGTGGGATCTAAAATCACCGCCTCCAATCCGTATCCCACACACAAAGCCATAAAAGCTCGGTTTATCAGACGCCGATTGGGCAAACCAAAAGAAACGTTACTCAAACCACAGATGGTTTTAACTTCAGGATAATCCCGTTTTATATTAGCCAAGGTTTCCAGAAAAACCTTCCCCTGGGTCTGATCAGTTCCCACCGGCACCACCAGGGGGTCGACCAATAACTTTTCCCGAGGGATATTGTACTTTTCCACCCCCACAACCAACTTCTCCACCAACTTCATCCTGTCTTTGGCCGACTCGGTAATTCCTCCTTCTCCCATAGCTAAACCAACGACTGAAGCTCCATACTCTGCTGCCAGAGGCAAAATAGCTTCCATTCTTTCTTCCTCAGCAGTAAAAGAATTAATCATCACCTCATCTTTTTTGTATATTCGAAGGGCTTCGCTTATCGCTTCATGATTAGCTGAGTCCAAGCATAAGGGAATACTAACCTTATCCTGGATAACCTCCACTATCCAGGGCAGGTCTTCCGCCTCCCGCTCTGGATTAGCTCCTGCATTCACATCAATGAAATGCGCTCCCGCCTCTTCTTGCTTTTTAGCTTCTTGGATAAAAAAGTCTGCCTTCTTTTCTTCTAAAGCTTGTCTAACCGATTTTCTGGTAGCATTAATTCTTTCTGCTACAATTAACATAACTTTACCTCCTCCATTGGTAAAAGTAGTTGTTCGGCAAAAATTTTAGCCAGGTAAAAAGAACCGGCTACGACTAAAGGTAAACCCTTATCCCGAGCAAATTGAGCAGCTAATTTTTTAGCTTGAAAAGGGTCTTTAACTATTTCCCAATTTACATCTTCTTTCTCTAAGTAGGGAGAAACTACCTGAGGGAGAACAGCCTTTGGGTTTAGAGGCGAAGTCAAGAAAGCCTGGTAGGCGAATCCTTTCAGTTGTTTAGCTATCCCTTCATAATCTTTCCCTTCTAAGAACCCCAGCAAAAATACCGCTTTTTCCACTCCCAGAAAATTAGTAAGGGTATCCAGTAACTGAGAAAAAGAAGCCTGGTTGTGAGCCACATCAAATATCACCAGAGGCTCCGCAGAAAGAACCTGAATCCTGCCTGGCCAGCACAAATTTTCTAAGGCTTTCTCTAACTTCTGCCGGTTAAACGACAGCCCCCATTCCCGAACGGCCAACAAGGCAGTAAGGAGATTAATTACCTGATGGTCTCCTAAAAAAGAAAGATGAGAGAGGCCCTCTCCCCAATTTTTTACCGAAAAAGAAAAAAGAGAGCCGTTTTTCTCCCGGGATAAAATTTGCCACTGACATTCTTTTGTCATTTCCACAACCGGTGAACCTTTTTCCTCGGCTTCTTCCAAAATAGCTTCTCGTGCCTCTTTCTCCTGGGGAGAGAGAATCAATTTAGTTCCCCTTCTCAGAATCCCCGCTTTTTCTCGAGCAATAGCCGAAAGAGTATCCCCCAGTATATCGGTGTGATCAAAACTAACAGGAGTAATAACCGTGAGCTGGGGCTCACAAACATTGGTAGCATCTAACCGCCCCCCTAAACCCACCTCCACCACTGCTATTTCTACCTTATTCAGGGAAAAGTAAAGAAAAGCCAAAGCCACAGAAACCTCAAAATAAGTAGGTTTACCCCAGGGAGAGTTTTTCATTTCCTCTACCACCGGTTTTACTTTTTCTACCAAAGAAGCAAGATCGGCCGGAGGGATTAAACTGCCCCCTAAACGGATTCTTTCTCGAAAGGTCAGAAGGTGAGGTTTAGTGTAAAATCCACACCTCCGTCCCCAGGCTAAAAATATCCTCTCCAAAAAATAAGAAGTGCTGCCTTTCCCTTTGGTTCCAGCAACCAGAATTATAGGAAAGTCGTTTTGCGGGTTACCCAGTCTGTTTACCAGTTCCCTCATTCTCTCTAACTTTAAGTCAGAATAAGAAAAATTGATTTTCTCGTAGTTTATGAGCCCATAAAGATAACGGATAGCCTCTTCGTAAGTCAAGGTTTTCTCCCCTTTTCTAAGGTAAGTCAGCGATTGCGATTTTAATATTCTTCCGGCAATTTTTCCAGTACATCATAAGAAAAAACCGGCCCCTCCTGGCAAACGTAAAAGGGCCCAATATTACATCGACCACACTTTCCCAAGCCACATTTCATTTTCATCTCTAAGGTAGTAATTATTTGAGAAGGAGAAAAACCCATCTCCAGCAAGGCTTTGATAGTAAACTTTATCATAATTGGTGGGCCGCACACTATGCTTTGCCACTCTCCCGCTTCTACCTTCACTTCTTCTTTTAGCACTTGAGGCACCAAACCCACTCTTCCCTGCCAAGAATTATCCCCCCGGTCTACCGTAACCAGAAGATGGAGGTCTTCTCTCTGCTCCCATTTTTCCAGCTCCCACTTAAACACCAAATCTTGCGGACTCCTTGCTCCGTAAAGGATAAAAACTTCTGCAAATTCCTCTCTTTTTTGGGGAGATAAAACATAATTAATAAGAGAACGTAGAGGAGCCAAACCAATACCTCCTCCGACAAAAAGAAGGT
Organism: Candidatus Atribacteria bacterium; assembly: GCA_030156825.1. GTDB lineage: Bacteria > Atribacterota > Atribacteria > Atribacterales > JASGLU01 > JASGLU01. The sequence goes on from JASGLU010000007.1 coordinate 28,484, forward strand.
TGTGGCTTTTTAATTTATCCAAAGGGAAGCCGTTGCCATAAGGACCTCGAACCCCTATTTTCTCTCCCGGGTTTAGGCGGTGTAAAGCGGTGGTTACTACCCCCATTTTTTTAATACTGAACTCTAAAATTCCCTCGTTTGTAGGGGAAGAGGTTATAGAGAAAGGAGCTTCTCCTTTACCCGGGACAAACACCTCAGCAAATTGGCCGGGAAGATAAGAAAAGATAGAGTCTCCTTGTAAGCGAAAAGTCTTGATATCTCTGGTTTCCTCTATAATTTCTGCTATAGGTAAAAGAATAGGTAGATAAGGATTATTAACTTCAAGCTCTGAGGCGGTCAATTTTTTCCACCATCCTCTCAATGGCCTCTCGAATGTCCCAGTTAACCGGACATTTTTCTACGCATACCCCACAACCTACGCAGGCAAAATTTCCTTCCCTCTCGGGGAAATAAGAAAACTTGTGCATCACTCTTTGCCTCACTCGCTCTTTTCCTGTAGGGCGGGGGTTATGAAAAGAAGCATGCAGAGTAAATTTAGGAAACATACAGCTATCCCAGCTGCGGAGTTGAAATCCTTTTAATCTTCCCTCTATACTCAAGTCAAAGCAATAACAGGTAGGACACAGGAAAGTGCAAGCACCACAGTTCATACAATGCCAGCTGATATCATCCCATTCTTCATCTTCAAAGTGTTGGTAAAGTTCCTGAGAAAAATAAGAGGGGAGTGGCGAAGGAAGCCCACTTTCAACTTCCTTTTGCAGGGTTTGAATTTCCTGTTTTACTTTTTCTCCTCCCTCTTCACTGTAAGATAAAAGTTCTCCTTCTCCCTCGACGTAGATATCCTCTTTTCGGGGAACTAAAAACAAAGCTTCCTCGTTTTTCCAGAAAGGTCCTCCCCCTACTAAAGAGCAAAAACAAGTGGGTTCAGGCTGCAAACAGGCTAAAATCCCCAAAGAAAGAGACTTTCTCCTTTGCCGGTAGTTTTTATCTATTGGCTCATGTAAAAAAACCTTATCGGTAATCTCAATTATCGCTCGTGCCTCACAAGGAAGAGAAAAAAAGAAAAGGGGGGCAGTATTAACCTCTCCTTCTTCTACCTTCCACTCTTCTCCCGCCCAAAAATAACGATACATTTCTTCTCCTGAGGGAAGAAGAATTTCTTTCCCATTTTTCACCACTTTTACTTCCGGTGGAAACCAGCTGCCATATCTTTTTTGGGCTCGTTCACTTAAAAATAACCTATCCTTTTTATCTTCCAGCCACTTCCACCATTTTTCCTTAGTTACTAATCCCTTACTCATCGTTTCCCTCACTTTATGAATTCTCCAGGATCCGATTCTTTGTAAGTCAAAAGAGGAGCTTCCTCCTCAAGCGATAGTCCGGCTTCAAAGGAAAAATTCTCTCTTACTATCTCTTCTACCTTCAGAGGCAAAAGACCGATTTTTATTTCCTCCGGACAAGCTCGCTCACAAGCTCCGCATTCCACGCACCTTCCCGCTAAATGCATGCTTCTTCCCAAATGGAAAAACAAATTATCAGAAAGAGTGGGAACGCCATTTACCCAACGAGGGGAATCACTTTCGGCAAAACACTCCTTACAGTAACACAGGGGGCAGGCATTGCGGCAGGCATAACAACGGATACAACGACTCAATTCCGCTGCAAAAAATTGCCATCTTTCTTCTCGCGACTGATTGTCTAATTCTTTTAAGTAATCTACACTCCCATCTCTCCAGGGCTCCTTTTCCTCTCCTATTAGCTCATCGTAAAGAGGGGGATTAGGATATCGGCAACGAGCACAGGTATCTTCTAAAAAAGGTCTTACTTCCCATTTTTCCCCTTGGAAGAGAAAGCTATTTTCTTCCCAGGAGAAATCCTCCTCTTTTATCTCCCCCAGTTTCTCTTCTAATTTTCTCCTACTGATTACTCCCGGGCACGGTAATCCTATTATATGGATTCTTTCTCGAGGAAATTGCTCCTCCTGGAGAAGAACCGCCACTGCCCGGGCATCGCATCCTTTAGCCAAAAGAGCAATCTTTTTCGAGCTATCTCGATAAGGTAAAAGATAACGAGCTAAATTAGAACGAGCGAAGTGATTCCATACTAACTTACCCACGTCTTCAGGAGAGGAAACCAAAATGGGTCTCGCCTGAAAAGGCAAAGACCCGGAGGTATAGCCAATAACTAAGTCTACTGTTTTTGCTTCTAAAAGTTCTTTCGCTTTTCTTCGTATTTCTTTCTCAAACATGGAAAGTAAACTCCTTCACCAGCTTTTGAGCAGGACCCAATTTTTTCACTTTCTCTACCGTCTCTTCTACCACTTGGGAAAATTTTTGCCCTTCCGACGCTGAAACCCAGGAAAATTGCACTCTATTCTCTTCTATCCCCAACCACTGCAACAATTGGTGAAGAACAAAAAATTTACGCCGGGCAAAATAATTACCGCTCAAGTAATGACAATCACCAGGATGACAACCGGAAACCAAAACCCCATCTGCTCCTTCTCGCAGAGCTTTCAAAATATAAAGAGGATTAACTGCTCCCGAACAAGGAACCCGAATCACCCGGATGTTAGGAGGATATTGAATTCTACTTATTCCCGCTAAATCAGCTCCAGCATAACTACACCAGTGGCAAAGGAAAGCCACAATTTTAGGTTCCCAATCATTTTTCATAGTATATACTCCACTTCAGAAAGTATTTCTTCCGGGGTAAAGCCCTGCACCCGGATGGCTCCACTTTTACAGGTAGCACTACAAAGACCACACCCTTTGCACAAAGCAGCATTAACCTCGGCTACCTTTTTCTCCTGGTTTATCTTGACCGCTCGATACTGACAAACTTTCTCACAATCACCACAAGCGGTGCATCTTTCTTTTATCACTTCAGCAATTTGTGCCCCGGATTGAATAGTGTCTTTACTTAAAACATTCATAAGCCGAGCAACACAGGCTTTAGCTTGCAAGATGCTTTCCCGAGCTGGTTTAGGACTATGAGCCAGGCCACAAACATATACCCCATCGGTGGCAAAATCTACTGGACGCAGTTTCACATGCGCCTCCAGGAAGAAACCATCCTGGTTTAGAGGTACTTTAAACAACTGGCCTATTTTCTCGTTGCTTTTCTCCGGCTCTATTCCGGCGCTCAAAACCACTAAATCGCTATTCAAAACAACTTCTTCTCCCAGGGTACTCTGCAAATGAAGGGTAATATCCTCTCCTAAAGAGAGAGAAGGAGGAGAGTCATCGGCAAAGGGAATGAAAATCACTCCTTTTTCCCGGGCTTCTCGATAATAGTTTTCGGCCAGCCCATAACTTCTCATATCTCGATAAAGAATGGATACCTCTGTTGTGGGAGAGAGCGTCTTCAACTTTAGTGCGTTTTTCAGGGCCGTTAAACAACACACTTTACTACAATAGGGATGATTCTTATCTCTTGAGCCCACACATTGAACCATAACTACTCGCCGAGGGAAAGAAGCCAGTCCCTTATCAAGCATTCTCTCTAATTCTACCTGGGTGACGATTCTTTGGTCTTCTCCATAATGAAATTCTTGGGGATGATACTCTCTACCACCGGTAGCAATAATCACTCCTCCGTGGCGGATAGCTTTCTCTTCTCCTTTTACTCGGAGTTTGCTTTCAAAATTACCCACAAAACCATTGACTTCTACCACCGCCGCTTCTCGAAAAACTTCTATATCCGGGTGTTCACTTATATCTTTTTCCAGCTGGTTTTTAAATTCTACTATGTCTTCACCTTCCAAAGTAAATCGCTGGTTAAAGCCGCGCAGCTGCCCTCCTAATTCTTTCTCTTTCTCTACCAGATATACTCGCAAGCCCTGACTCTGGGCTTCCTTTGCCGCCACCAAACCAGCAACCCCTCCTCCTACAATGAGAACCGATTTATCTACCGGAAGAGAAATTGGTTGCAAGGGCTCCAAAAGAGAAGCCTTAGCCACTGCCATGGCTACTAAATCTTGTGCTTTTTCTGTAGCTTCCTCCGGTTGAGCCTGGTGGACCCAGGAACACTGATCACGGATATTGGCCATCTCAAATAAATAGGGATTTAACCCTGCTTCCCGGAGAGTTTCCTGGAAGAGGGGCTCATGAGTACGAGGAGAACAAGAAGCTACTACTATTCTATTTAAACGATATTCCTCTATTTTCTCTTTTATTCTTTCCTGGGTATCTTGAGAACAGGTGTAAAGATTGGCTTCTACATAAGCCACTCCGGGCAGTTTTTTTACTTTCTCTACTACTTCTTCTATTTTCACCACCCCGGCAATGTTTATCCCACAATGACAAATAAATACCCCAATTCGTAAAGGCGCAGACTCTATGTTTCTCTCTGTAGGATATTCTTTTTCTTTCACTTCCCAGAAACGAGAAGGATGGAGGAAAGAAGCCACCTCACAAGCAGCAGCGCTGGCCTCAACCACCGTATCAGGAATGTCTTTCGGCCCACCCAGCGTCCCGGCCACCCATATTCCCTCCTTTAAAGAGCGAATGGGGAAAAGGGAATCAGTATAGGGAAAGCCTTCCGGACAAAGAGAGAAACCTAATTTTTCCAGGGTGTCTTTTTCTTGCTCTCCGACCTCCAGCCCTACTGATAGCACTACCAAATCAAAAACTTCTTTTTCCACTCCCCCTTGAGAGTTGGAATAATAAAGCTCTAAATCACCATTATCCAGGGCTTTAATTTTATCTATTTTGCTCCGGACAAATTGGATTCCCTCTTTTTTAGCCCGTTCATAGTAGCGTTCAAAATCTTTTCCGTGAGAACGAAGGTCAATATAAAAAACGGTAACCCGAAAGTCTTTTTCCCCTTCCAGCAATAGGTGCTCTTTGGCTACCAGAGCTTCTTTGATAGCATACATGCAGCACACAGAGGAACAATAAGACTTTCCTCTTTCTGGATCCCGGGAACCCACACACTGGATAAAAGCCACTTTTTTAGGAACTTTCCCATCTCCCGGCCTTACCACTTTCCCTCGAAAAGGGCCAGAAGCATTGAGAATACGCTCAAAATCGAGACTGGTCACTACATTAGGATATTTCCCATACCCTAACTCCCGGTAAGCTAAAGAGGGATTAAAGATATGAGCGCCGGTAGCATAAATTATTGCTCCCACCTGTATTTCTTCTTCTCTATCTTGCTCCTTATGATTTATTGCCCCTCTTTGACAGGCTAAAACACACTGCCCACACTCCGCACACCCACCGCAAATCAAGCACCTTTCCGCCTCTGCTTGCGCTTCTTGCGCATTGTAACCCAGACTCACTTCCGAAAAATCTTTAACTCTCGTTTCCGGAGGGAGCTTACCTATCTTTACCTGCGGTTTTTTTTCTCTATTCCAGGGAATACGCAGGGGAGCAGGATGTCTTTTTTCCTCCTGGAACTTTTCCTGTTGCAAAAAGCTGGAAATAGAAAGGGCCGCTCTTTTCCCTTGAGCAATAGCTTCCACTAAAGTGGCCGGGCCTAAAACTACATCTCCTCCGGCAAAAACCCCTGCTTGAGAAGTGTGCAGAGTATCATCTACCATTATCGTCCCCGAGGAAGTAAGCGTTAACTCTTCTTCTGGTATGTCTACTCTTTGCCCGGTAGCTACTAAGAAAAGGTCTCCCTCCACTTCGAAACCAGCTCCCGGGATAACCTCTGGTCTTCTCCTCCCTGACTCATCGGGAGCACATAGCCTCATAACATAAGTCTCCATAAACAGGCGGCCATCTCTTTCTGCGAACCGGCGGGGACTGGCACAAAAGTAAAACTCCACCCCTTCTTCTTGCGCTTCTTCAATTTCCTCAGCTCGAGCTGGCATTTCTTCCCGTGAACGACGGTAATAGACAGAAACTTTTTTTGCCCCCCGCCGAAGGGCACTACGGGCACAATCTATGGCCACATTACCTCCACCAATTACTACCACATTTTCAGCTTCAGGAATATCATGTCCCTGGTTAGCAGAAACTAAATAGCGAAGACCATCCCATACTCGGGGATGATCTTCCCCCTCTACTCCCAATTTCATTCCCCTCCAGGCACCGGCAGCTATATATACAGCAGAGAACCCTTCCTCAAACAATGTAGCAAGAGAAAAATCCTTACCCCACTCCCGACCATAGGTTATTCTTATTCCCAAACTTTCAATAACTTCTATTTCTTCTTCAACAAGTGTTCGGGGTAGGCGATAGGCAGGAATACCAAAAGTCATCATTCCTCCAGCCTTTTCTCGCTTTTCTAAAATTGTTACCTCGTAACCTTTTAAGCTCAAAAAATAAGCACAGCTCAAACCACTGGGTCCGGCTCCAATTACCGCTACCTTCTTTTCTTTTTTTTCAGCTTGCGCTGGGAGAGGACGAATCCCCTTCTCTTTCCCATAATCGGCTAAAAATCTTTTAAGATAAGGTATCCCCAAAGGTTCATCCAAAATAGCCCGCTGGCAACTTTCCATACAAGGATGATGGCAAGCTCTGCCACAAATAGCAGGAAGAGGATTATCCATATAGACAGTCTGCAAAGCTTCTGCTAACTTCCCTTTTCTAATAAGCGCGATATAGCCCTCTGCTTTTTGCTCCAGGGGGCAAGCGGCCTGGCAATTGGGCACTCCTTTTTTTTCAATGGTGAAAGCACCCGGGAAAGCCTGGGGAAAATAACGAAATATAGCCTTTCTGCTGCTCAGCTCTCCTTCAAACTCGTTGGCTAAATCTATCGGGCAAACTTCTGCGCAATCACCACAGCCAGTGCACTTATCTTCTTCTACAAAACGGGCCTTTTTCTTGATTTTTACGGTGAAATTCCCTGCTTCCCCTTCGATTGACTCCACTTCAGAATAAGCGAGAACATCAATATTGAGATGTCTTCCACATTCCACTAATTTAGGAGAGAGAATACACATGGCACAATCGTTAGTGGGAAAAGTCTTATCCAGACGAGCCATTAGGCCGCCAATCGAGGGAGAAGATTCTACCAAATACACTTTAAAACCAGAATTAGCCAGATCCAGTGCCGACTGGATACCGGCTATCCCCCCTCCGGTCACCAACACTTTACCCACTCGGTTTTCAGTCATGCTCCTTTTCCCCCTGTTTTTCCACCCAGGGAAGCTTTTGGCTCTCCTCTTGGTAAAAATCTAAATATTCTTGAAAGGAAGGAATTTTTTTCTCCCACAGATAATCGATCAAATCTCGGCGTAACTTTTGAGTTTTACAATCTATATCTTCCACCATTTTTATCCAATGAGTATCTACGTAGTTTTCTTCGATAGCCATTTCTCGCAAAACTTTTAAAATGTTCGTAAACTCTACATCTTGCGGGCAATGAGCACTACAGCGGTAACATCCCACACACATCCAGATAAATTTAGAGCGCAACACTTTTTCTCTTTCTCCCAATAACACTTCATGAATTATCCGTCGAGGGTTAAAACCTCCTTCTACCTCTGCCACCGGACACCCGGCAGTACAGATGCCGCAGGAAAAACAAACCAATAACCCCTCTCCTCCGGGGCGATTAGCTACCTGGTATTTAAACTGATAATCTACCACCATGTTTTTAACCTCTCTTTGGACGAGGGTACAAGTTAACTCGTTTCACTATCTCCGGGACTATGCTTTCCCAGCCTATAGCCATAATATGCACTCCCCTCACTCCTTCTATCTTTTTCAACTGCTCAATTATTTCCACACAAATATTTACCCCTTCTTCTTTCGGATCCTTGGCTTGTTTCATTCTTTCCACTAAAAAATCCGGAACCATTAACCCGGGAACTTCGTTTTGCATATAACGTAGGGCAGCAAGTGATTTAACCGGAATCACCCCAGCCAAAATAAAAGTTTTTTTATCTAAGCCGGTTTTTCTTACTTCTTCCATAAAGCGGGAGAAGATTTCCAGGTCAAATATCGCCTGTGTCTGAATAAACTGCGCTCCCGCCGATATTTTTTTAGCCAGGCGAACCACCCTAAATTCCAAAGGATCGGCAAAAGGATTGGCGCCTGCCCCTAAAAAAGCTTTTATCTCTCCTTTTAGGGGCTCCCCATTTTGAAAAATATTTTCTTCTCTCATATTTTTTAAAATTTGTAGAAGTTGGATGGAATCCAAGTCAAAAACATTTTTGGACTGAGGGTGATTCCCCATGCTCTGGTGGTCACCGGTAAGACAGAGAAAATTCTCCACCCCCAAGGCACAAGCGCCTAAAAAGTCACTCTGGAGAGCGATCCGGTTTTTATCCCGACAAACCATCTGCATCACCGCTTCTAAGCCGCAATCGCGAGCAATGAGACAGCCAGCAAGGCTGGAAAGACGAACAATAGCAGTCTGGTTATCGGTGATGTTCACCGCATCCACAAAACCCCGAAGTCTGTCACATTTTTTCTCTATCGCTTCTCGATTTACTCCTTTGGGAGGTCCCACTTCAGCGGTAACAGCAAAGTCTCCCCGACGCAAAGTTTCTTCTAAAACACTCATAAACGGACATCCTCCCGCACCATCTTCCTCTGTCCCCCATAACGAGAGGTAGACCAGTCCCGAGGAGGTTGAATACTGAAAAGTGTTTCCAGTTTATTTTTTTTCCGCAAGCGGTCATAGATGAGCTGCCAAGCACAATCTCTATCCGGTGTTACCTCACATTTACCGTCTTTTGAACCACCACAGGGTCCGTTCAAAAGGCTTTTAGCACAACGGGTGACCGGGCAAACATAGTCAAAAAGATGAAGAATGCAATTACCGCAACCCCAGCATCGTTCTTCCCAAAGGCCCTGTTCCACCGGCATCCCCATAAAAGTGGTGTTAAGACCCGGGAAAATCTTTTTTTCCGGAAAGCAATCGGCCAGAGTTTGCACTCCCACACCACAGGCAAGAGAAACAACCGTATCTACTTTTGCTATTTCCTCTTTGGCTTTCAGGTTGAACTCCGCTTCACACTGCCTCTCCACGGTAAAATCCCAACTTTTCCATCCCTTCAAGCGGAAAAGAGAAGCAAGTTCCCGAGCCTCTTTTTCTCCACCCGCCATACAAACCGTGACACAGGTTCCACAACCCAAAACTAAGACTTTTTCTCCCGGTAGCAAAAACTGAAAAATTTCTTTTATCGGTTTCCGCTCAGCTATTATCATTTTTTTCTCCCCAAAAAAGCTCTTGACTTACTTTTTCTATTTCCCCTATTTTATCAGCAGTGACAAAAGCAACTGCCACTTTTTTCGGAATAGCGGCTTCCTGCAAAAGAGCATTCACTTTTTTTACCTTTAAGTAAGCTCCCCGACTCCCGTTTTGATTATGACAACTGTCCAGAGGACAACCGGCCAGAAGCAAAGCATCACTATTTTCCAAAGTCCTGAAAATCGCCTCTTCCGTTAAAAGGCCCAGGCAGGGAAGCGAAAACAACTTTACCTCTTCAAAAGGAGAAGCGTTTTTTTCTCCCCATTTAAGGAGGGCCGGATAACCACTTTTATCACAACCCAAAGCCACTATTTTCATTTTTCGCCTCCTAAGGAAACCGGGGACAACCAGTCTTCAAAAGATAAACCCTTTATCTCGATAGCGTGAGCCGGACAAAAAGAAGCACAAAGTCCACACAAATGACAAAGCTCCCAGTTCACTCTGGTTTTTTTTCTTTCTTTCTCTATCGCTACCGCTCTCCAGGGGCAGGTACGCAAACAAGTAAGGCAAAGAATACACTTTTCTTCATTCACTTCTACCCGACCTCTTTCTCTTACTATTCCCTGGGTAAGATATTTTTCTATCACTTGTACCAGGTTTTTCTCTTCTCCCGGAAGGGAAACAAAAATACCCTCTATTCCAGGAGAAAAAGAAGACAGGTTGGGGTTTGCAAGCGGTAAAATTGCTTCTTCTATCCGATCACTGTCAAAGAAAGGAGCAAGGTCAAAAGGAAGGACATTCCTTTCTGGGAGGGAAACCAACCAATCTGCTTTTATTTTTCTTTTCAGCCTATCCCGCTCGGTAGTAAACTCCACTTCTATTCCTCGCATATCTAAGGTGGGTTGAGCAAAAAGGCTTGAAAAGGTAACTTTCTCAAAAATAACCCCGCACGAGCGAGCCTGGCGATACTCTTTTTCTAAGTTTTCTCCCGCCACTAAAACCTCTTCCACTAAAACAAAAATTTCTGCTCTATCTCTTTTTGCTAAAAGCCGAGAAAGGTAAAAGGTCTGTAGCCATTCCTTTTCAGTCACCCCCCGTTTAGGAAGAAGAAAAATAATGGTTTCTCCTCTGAAATCCTTTTTTTCTATCTCTTTTTCCATAAATTTTAAGTCTACCAACTTTCGAGTATCTTCCACCTCCGAAGAAAAAGAAACAGGGGGGGTTATCTCTTCTGGAGGAGATACTACTACTGCCCCGACAGTGTCTCCCGAGGGAAAAAGATGAAAATTTATCCCCTCTCGTCGAAGAGTAGAAGAAGGAGCTACTACTGTTTCTATTCCCTTCTCTTTTAGAGCCTGGTCTAAAGTTTGAGAGGCTTGAGGCAAAACCAGAACTTTATTTTCTGGCACTACTCTCTCGGCTACAAGTGGGGCAAGGGGTTTTGCCAGAGACTGAGCGATAAATTGTTCGAGAATGGAGAAAAAAGATTGAGGAAAAACAATTTTGACTTCTTCCCAAGGGAAAACCTGGATTTTTGAGGGATTGACCTTCCACTCATAAGCCAACAAAGATAGCCTTTCTCGGGTAAAGGAAAGACTATCTCCCAGGATAAAGATTCTATCATAATCAATAAAATTTAAAACTTTGCTCTCTCGGTCTCTTATCTCTATCTTCCATCCCTTTTCTTTTTCCATTTTCTCTAACCAGAAATCAGGAAGAAGAAGGGGATTATCAACCAACCAGAGAAGTTTAGTCAAATCTATCCTCTCCTTACCCGCCAAATTTCTTCTGCTACTATCTGTGCTTCTTCCCGGGCAGTTTCGATATCTTTAGGGCCACAGGCAGTACCACACACAAAAACTCCCTCGCAAGAAGTGTGACCCTGACCATAAGATTTGATAAAACCGCCAGAGTCAAAATTGAGTCCCAACCGCTTTCCTGTTTGCTGAGTCCCGGGGGAAGGGACCATCCCGACCGAGAGAATTAGCGCATCATATTTTTTCCTCTCTACTCCTTGTTCTTCAAAAAGCAAAGATAATCTCCCTTCCTCTTCTTTTACTTCATACGGTAAATGGCGGATTAGATTAATTTTATCAGCTATTTCCCACAGTTTCTCTTTTTTCTTTCCTAAAATTTGCAAATCCATATAATAAAAATCAATATTCATTTGAGGGAAAGAAAATTTGAGATTTTCCGCTATCCGCAAAGCATAACGGCAGCAAACCTGGGAACAATAACCCCGTTTCTCTTTAAAGTTGCGAGAGCCAGCACACTGGATAAAAGCTAAAGATGAGAAATCTCGAAAAGAGGAAATGATACCTTCATTTAAACCTTTTTCTACATCCCAACCACTATAAACCCGGGGAAGTTTTCCTCCTCCCAAGCGAGAAAGATTTTTAACCTCCAAAGGAGCAGCACCAGTCGCCACCGTCAGCAACTGGCTGGTAATTTCTTCTCCTTTTTCAGTTTTTATTTGAAATTTATTGCCAGATTTAGCAAAAGAGGTTATCTTCCTATCCGTTAAAACATTAAATTTTCTAAAAACAATCTCCCTTTTTAGATCAACAAAGTGGCAAACTCCGCAGGAGAGACATTCATCGGTAGCCTTACACCCCAGGGAAGACGCCACCCCACCCAGAGATGACTCTTCCACCAGCAAAACTTTTAGTCTATCTTGTAAAGTTTGAGCAAGAGTTAATCCTGCTACTCCTCCCCCGATTATTAACAGGTCGTATTCCACTTTTTTCTCCTTTAGGAAATTTAGAAAAGACCGACGATTTTTCCTTCTTGGTCGATATCTACTTTATTTCCTGCCGGTTCAGAAGGTAAGCCAGGCATAGTGCGCATTTCCCCACAGAGAGGATAGAGAAAACCAGCGCCGAGAGAAGGACGGATATCCCGGATAGGAAGTTTAAAGCCCCGAGGTCTACCTTTAAGTTTGGGGTCATGGGAGAGCGAAAGGTGAGTCTTTGCCATACAAATAGGAAGCCCATCCCAACCCAGGTCGGTAAACCTTTTAATCTTTTTCTCAGCCTCTGCTTCATAGGTTACCCCTTCTGCTCCATAAATTTTAGTAGCTATAGTTTCAATTTTTTCCTTAATAGGTATATCCAGAGGATAAAGAAAGTGAAAATCTTGTGGCTCATCACAAGCTTTTACTACTGCTTGCGCCAACTCTCTTCCTCCTTCTCCTCCTTTAGCCCAAACTTCAGAGGGTACCACCTCAAAAGCACCGGCGTCTCGAGCAACTTGTTTGACTTTTTCTATTTCCCGATCAGTATCAGAAGTAAAAAGATTGACAGCGACTACTACCGGCACTCCAAAAAGACGGGCATTTTCAATCTGCTTTATCAGGTTCTCTGCCCCTTTTTCTACCGCCTCAACATCTTCTTCTAAAATAGCGGGATCCAGCGGTTTTCCCGGTACCACCCGGTATTTACCACTGTGCATCTTTAGAGCCCGAATCGAACAGACCATAACCACACAATTAGGTACAAGGCCACTATAACGGCATTTGATATTCATAAATTTTTCCATTCCACAATCGGCACCGAAACCACTCTCGGTTACCACGTAATCGCTCAAACGTAATGCCACCGCATCCGCCAGAATAGAACTATTACCATGGGCAATATTAGCAAAAGGACCGGCATGAACCAAGCAAGGGGTGTTCTCTAAAGTCTGAAGAAGATTGGGTTTCAGCGCTTCTTTTAAAAGAACCGTCATCGCTCCTGCACACCGGAGGTCTTCAGCTGTCACCGGCTTTTTGTCTTTATCATAGGCAACTACAATTCTACCTATCCGATCCCGAAGATCCGATAGGTCCGAAGCCAAAGCCAAAATAGCCATTACTTCCGAAGCCACCGCTATATCGAAACCGCTTTCTCGGGGAACACCGTTTGCCTTACCCCCCAAGCCGATTACAATTTTTCTCAAGGCCCGATCACTAACGTCCACTACCCGGGGCCAGCTAATAGTAAAAGGATCAATATTCAATTTATTCCCATGGTGTAGATGGTTATCTATAAAAGCGGCTAAAAGGTTGTGAGCTATTGATACGGCATGAGTATCACCGGTAAGATGAAGATTAAAATCCTCCATGGGAACTACCTGGGAATATCCCCCACCAGCGGCTCCTCCCTTAATACCGAAAACCGGCCCCAGTGAAGGTTGGCGAATACAAACTATACTATTCTTACCAATCCGGTTAAGCGCCATCGATAAACCAATGGTGGTTACTGTTTTCCCCTCTCCCAGGGGGGTAGGGGTAATAGCGGTAACATCAACATATTTACCTAAAGGCCGGTCTTCCAACTTTTTCAACACTTCTAAAGATATTTTGGCTTTGTATTTCCCGTAAAAGTCTATTTCTTCAGAGGTTAAACCCAACTTTTGGGCTATTTGATCTATAGGAAGCATGTTAGCCTTCTGAGCAATTTCTAAATCAGACAACAATTTTAATCCTCCCCATCCATTAGTTTAGTTAATAAAATAATAATAATTAAATTATTTAATTAAGATAAGAAACAATATAGTTGGGGGAATTGGATCCCCCAACTATATTAATTTGGCTCTAATTTAAGTTCAAAAGGCTTTTGGCTATATCTACCGCTGAAGCCGCATCGGGAGCATAACCGTCGGCTCCAATTTCATCAGCAAATTTCTGAGTAATGGGAGCGCCTCCTACCATAATCTTTACTTTATCCCTAATTCCGGATTCTTCCAGGGCCCGAATATTTTCTTTCATCTGTACCATGGTAGTAGTAAGCAAGGCTGACATCCCCACTATCTGAGCTCCTTTTTCTTTCGCCGCTGCAATAAATTTTTCTTCTGGTACATCAATTCCCAAATCTATAACTTCAAACCCAGCTCCTTCCATCATCATGGCCACCAGATTTTTACCGATATCGTGCAGGTCTCCCTTGACCGTTCCGATAATCATTTTCGCTATCGGTTCCACCCCGGTTTCTGCTAATTTGGGTTTCAAAATTTCCATTCCGGCTTTCATAGCCCGAGCAGCGATCAAAACTTCTGGCACGTAAATCTCGTTGGCTTTAAACTTCACTCCTACTTCGTTCATACCTTTTATCAAGCCTTGATTTAGAATTTCTTGAGGAGACATCCCCTCATCTAAGGCTTTCTGGGTTAGTTCTGCAACCGCCTTAGCATTACCAGCAAAAAGCTCTTTTGCCATTTGGTCTAAAATTTCTGCCATTTGTAGACCCTCCCTCAAAAGTAGTTTTAAAAAATTTTTCTTATTGTAGCAATTACAATTTAAAAAGTCTATAATTTTCTTAAGGAATTAAAAATTTAATTATATTACTTACTTATTAAATGAATAGGAGGGAGTTTGGTGAATCATCAGCAGCTATCTTCTTGGTGTCAAAAAAAAATTAGCAAAAATCCAATTGAACTTTTAATTGGTGGTTTTCTGGCAGGGGCCTTCATTGGTTTTGGTGGACAGTTATTCACTGTGGTTACTTCTGCTCCGCTTCCATTTGGCGTCTCCCAGCTACTGGGAGGACTGGTATTCTCGGTAGGGTTGATTATGGTAATCTTAGGAGAAACCGAGCTTTTTACCGGTAACTGTCTACTAAGCTATTCCTGTTATCCTAATTATCACCAAATAAAAGAAACCTTGATAAATTGGGGTCTGGTTTATGGAGGCAATTTTTTAGGGGCTCTTTTTTTGGTTTTCCTATACCACCATTCTGGTCTTTTTCTCTCTAACCCATCAATAATAGAAAGGGCAGGAGCGATTGTTATGGGAAAATTATCCTTTTCCTTTGGAGAAGCTTTCATTCGAGGAATTCTCTGTAACTGGCTGGTATGTTTGGCGGTTCTTTTTGCCACCTTCTCCGAAAATAATCTCACCCGAATAGCGATAATTCCTATTCCTATCGTCACTTTTGTAGCCTTAGGTTATGAACACAGTATCGCCAACATGTATTTTTTACCAGCTGGCAAAATAGCCCAGGCCTACCTTGACCCAACTCAGGCTGTAAGTTGGGGGGAAATATTCGGAAAAAATCTAATTCCGGTAACCTTAGGAAACATAGTGGGAGGCTGCCTCTTAGTAGGCTTTTTATACTGGTTTATTTTATCCCACAGAAAGAAGGAATAAAAAACTTACTGGGGCAATTCCCCTCACCTCTACTTGTTACCTCAACAAGCCTTGGCTATCTTAACCTGCCCTGGACAGGAAACGGGGAGAAACAGGGAATAGAAAGCGTCTCCTAAGTCTGAGAGGTTCACCTCTACTCGACATTTCGCCTGCTGCTGCCAGACTTCCCAGGAGATATGTTTTTACCGCTCGTTACCAGGCCCGGATTTCTGTTGGCTTTGTTCATCAGCAGGAACATTACTCGGTATGCATTCTCCTACACTTCTGGTAGCGTAGTCTCCTGAGAGAGAAAAGCCAGCGTTGAACCATTGTGGTCCAAGAGAACTCTCTTTCTTCGGTCATAAGGTTTTAGTTCTCCCTGGCAGTAAGGACAGTGAATGGTTTCCCTCCCCGTCACTAAAAA
>JASGLU010000065.1 GCA_030156825.1 Candidatus Atribacteria bacterium
TTTCTCCAAGATTTATTTTCTTGAATTCTATTTTCATTGTTATCTGGTGCTACGAAGCAGCATGGGGGTCTATCCTTGGAAAATTTCTGTTTTTACCCGATAAAATAGAGCCTACCATCAAAACTCTTAGCCGGTAAAAAGCCTGGTATAATGTATAATATCAGGAAAGAAAATGGTTAATAAAAAAATTCGAAAGGAGTGAGGCCTATCAAACACCTCTGGATTGCTTACAGCGAAAAGGTTTTTCAGGAGGGAGAAGAAAGGTACTACCAAAACCGGCCCGATCTGCGAGGACGAACCCTGACACTGATTGAAGACGCTTTGAAAGAAGATGGTTGGGAGGTCAAAAAATTAAATGTGGATAAACCTCTGGGAGAACTGGTCAACCTTTTAACCCAGGAACGGATTGACCTGGTTTTTAATCTGGCCGTGTGTGCTTCGGAAATTTACGACCAAGCCTTAGTCCCATCTATTTTAGATAGCCTGAAAATTCCCTATTTGGGCTCAAATTCAGTAGTCCACTCCCTTTGCCTGGATCGGGCTTTCTCTAAACTTTCTCTCCGGGGAATCGGGGTCCCCACCCCTTCCTCTTTTCTGTGGTCGCCCAAGGAAGAATGGCCGTCCAATATAGACTTTCCGGTAATTGTAAAACCTCGGTTTCGGACCTATCTGCATGCTCCAACGCTGGAGTCTATAGTAAACGACCAAGAAGCCCTACAAGCTCAAGCAGAGCAAACCTATCAGGAAACCAGAGAAAGAGTGCTATTAGAAAAATATTTAGAGGGAAGAGAAATTGTGGTTGGACTGTGGGGTAATAGTAAAGAACTTTCAATCTTACCTCTGCTGGAGGTAAACGTATCTAAGGAAAAACCGATTCGGGATTTAGAAATCAAAAATCGAAAGGGATATGTGGAAGACGCCGTTTGCCCAGCCAATTTGCCGCCCGAACATCAGGCCCAAATAGAAAAATCAGCCGAAAAAGTTTTTAGAGAACTTTACATGCACGACTATGCTACTTTTCACGTTCTTTTCTCGGAAAAAGATCAGATACCTTTCTTTTTTGAGCTCAACTCTCTTCCTCTGCTTCATTTTCAGCATAGTGCTTTCCCTGAAATGTGTGTCGCTGCCGGGATAGACTATCCCACTATGGTGCAAAAACTTGTCCGAATCGCCCAGGAAAGGATAGATTTTCATGACTGAAGAGATAACATTTGCCGTTTTAGGAGCCGGACACGGGGGACAAGCCTTAGCTGGTTACTTAGCTCTAAAGGGATTTAAAGTCAATCTGTTCAACCGAAACCCAGACCGAATAGAGTCGGTCAAGTTAATGGGTGGAATTCAAGTAGAAGGTGAAGTCCAGGGATTTGTCTCTCTTAATTTGGTAACTTCTCAAATCGAAGAGGCTATCTCCGATGTCCAGGTGATTATGGTAGTAGTACCTGCCACCGGCCACCGATTTTTAGCCGAAGCCATGGCTCCTTTTTTGAAAGATGGCCAAATCATCGTTCTCAACCCAGGCAGAACCGGCGGAGCCTTAGAAGTAAGACAAATTTTTAAAGCAAGAGGGGTTCAAGCTAAAGTAATCGTGGCTGAGGCACAGACTTTTCTTTTTGCCAGCCGGGTGACCGGTCCAGCTCAAACCAAGATTTTTCGAATTAAAAACAGTATTCCGGTAGCCGCTATTCCAGCCTATCAAACAGTAGAAGTGGTCCAATCACTAAGAAGAGCTTTGCCCCAGTTTGTACCCGAAGACAACGTGTTAAAAACCAGCTTCAACAACATAGGAGCTATATTCCATCCCACCCTTACTATCTTAAATGCAGCTCGGATTGAAAACACTCACGGAGAGTTTGATTATTACATAGATGGCATCACCCCTTCAACCGCCCTAATTTTAGAGGCGGTAGACCAAGAACGGGTAAAGGTAGCCGAAGCTTTGGGTGTCCGGGCTATTACCGCCCGCGAGTGGCTTTACTCTGCTTATGACGCTTCCGGAAGGAATCTATACGAAGCCATCCAAAACAACCCTGGATACCGAGGTATTCGGGCACCTTCCACTATCTTTCATCGTTATATCACCGAAGACGTTCCTATGAGCCTTATCCCTATTGCCTCTTTTGGAAAGATGCTGAAGGTTCCCACTCCTACTATGGACGCCCTAATCCACCTGGCATGCATCCTGCACCAGAAAGACTACTGGCTGGAAGGGCGAACAGTAGAGCGTTTAGGTGTTCAAGGTATGAGCGTGAAGGAAATCCGAGAATTGGTAGTTGTAGAGAAAGAGGAGGAAACAAAGGAAAAATGAGCCAAAAATTAATCATCGGTGCCTCTTTGGGAAATTGTGTACATGTAGCAGGTATTTATCGCTTTTTGATGTTAGCCGAAGAGCACGGTTATCGTTCCATTTTCCTGGGTCCGGCCGTACCGGTTTCCAAGATAGTAGAGGCAATTAGCAAACACCGGCCAGATCGAGTAATAGTAGGTTATCGCCTGAGCGAAGAAGCAGCTCAATCTCTTTTTAAGGAACTAAGAAATGCTTTGGAGGAAAACCAGCTGCTCGGTTCTTTTCCTCTCATCTTAAGCTGCACTCCCGCTCTGAGAAAAATCGCAGAAGAGGTGGAAATTTTTGACTACATTTTTACCGGTGGAGAAAGTATGGACGAAATTTTAGAAAGCATTGTTCACCGGAAAAAACTTGCTCCCGAAGAAAAATATCCGTCCAGTCTACCAGAGAGAATTCAAGCTAAAAAACCCTTTCCTTTACTGCGCCATCATTTTGGCCTCCCCACGGTAGAAGAAACAATAGCTGGAGCAAAAGCCATCAGTGAAGCCCGGGTCATAGATGTAATTTCTTTAGGTCCAGACCAAAATGCCCAAGAGTTTTTCTTCCAACCGGAGAAAATGCAAGAAGAGGTAAAAGGAGCCGGAGGGGTTCCCCTTCGGAAAAAAGAAGACTTGATTCAAATTTACCAGGCAACCCGAAGAGGCAATTTCCCCTTGCTCCGCTGTTATAGCGGCACCAACCACTTAGTGGAATGGGCTCACCTTCTAAAAGAAACCATTAATATCGCCTGGGGAGCTGTTCCTTTGACCTGGTACAGCTTGCTGGACGGTAGGTCCCAACGACCTTTACTGGAGGCAATTCGGGAAAACCAGGCTGCTATGAAGGCCTACGCTTCTTTGGGAATACCACTCGAGGTAAACGAGGCTCACCAATGGAGCCTGCGAGATGCACCCGACAGTGTGGCAGTCGCCAGCTTTTATTTAGCCGCTTACAATGCTAAAAAAGCCGGAGCCCACCACTATATTGCGCAATATATGTTAAACACCCCGGCCGGAATTACCGCCCGGGCAGATTTAGCCAAAATGTTGGCCAAAAAGGAACTGATTGCCGAGCTGGCAGATGAAAACTTCACTATTTTCACCCAGACCCGGGGAGGCCTGGCTCATTTCTCTTCCGATTTTAACCTCTCCAAAGGACAACTGGCTGCTTCCACCGCTTTAGGCCTCTTCCTAAAACCGGATATTATTCACGTAGTGGGTTTCTGTGAAGCAGTTCATTTGGCTCATCCGGAAGAAGTGATAGAAAGCGGTCAAATTGTAAACGGAGTACTAAAAGATTTGCTGCTGGGTTGCCCCCAGGTAGATAAAGACCCCTTCATCCAAGAACAAAAAGAAAGAATTAAAGAAGAGGCCCGCCTACTGTTAAGTGCTATTAAAAATTTAGGGGACAAAAAAGAGGACCCCCTCTCTTCCCCAGAAATTATTGCCCAAGCGGTTAAGGTCGGCCTCTTAGACGCTCCCCACTTAGCCGGTAATCCAGAAGCTCGGGGAGAGGTCAAAACCCGAATTATAGGGGGAATGGTACGAGTGGTTGACTCCGAAGGTAACCCGCTAAGCGAAAAAGAAAGGCTGTCTGGTTTAGGTTTTTAAAGTTTGTTGTTATTGGGGTTGGGACAGAAGTTTAAGTTACCGACCCCGTTTCCCCTCCACTGAACGTTTGAGATCAGACATTTTTTCCTGGCTTTCTTTCAAAAAGCGGTCCATTTTTTTCTCAAAGTTAGCCCGGCTCTGCTCCAGTTTAATCTCATATTTGTGGTCATCGTTAACCTGCTTCAGAGAAAGGTCGATTTTTCCATCCGGTGTTACTCGGATAACTTTAACTTTCACCTGATCGTTTAGCTTGAGATAGTCGTTAACATCTTTTACATAGCGATCTGATATTTCCGAAATATGAACCAAGCCTCTTTTTCCATGTTCCAACTCGACAAAGGCTCCAAACTTAGTAATACCCACCACTTTACCTTCTACCACGCTACCTACTTCTACCATAAACTCCCTTTAATCCTCCCTTTTCAAAAATTGAGCTTATTATACAAACCGCCTCTCGGGGTGTCAATATGTTTCAGGCGGAGTTTGCTTACCCTTCATCCAGGCTGAAAAAACCTGCTCAAAGCCAATTGCTTTAACTTGAGAAAAAAACTGGGGCAAGGCTTCCTCTCCGATTTTTTCTTTAAAAACTGCAAAATCAGCTACCCATCCTCGGTAGCGCTCCTTTACTTCTTTTACTTCGGAATTATCAACCTCTTCTGGCCAGGAAGGAGGAAAAACTGACCCCACCATTCCCTCTTCCAACCAAAGGGGCAAAAGCAAACCACTGGTTCCTAAAAGAGCATGTAAAAACTCATGTTTTAGGGTTTGAATTAAAATACCTTTTTTTAGCAAGATAGCCGGATCGGGCAAAATAACGGTATTCCCTTGATAAACTCCCGCAGACCAACCAGGAAATTGTTGATTTGAGTAAAAACTTTCCACCGGTAAAAGCAACAACTGCCAGGAACCTCGGGAGGGAAAACCAGTAAGTCGGGTGAAGTGGTATTCTGCTTCCCTCAAAGAAACTTCAACCACCTCCTCCATCCAGGGGTAATTGAGTCCCCTAATCTCCACTCGACTTTGCGCCACTCCCCCGGAAGGAAAGGCCAATCCGCTAATTAAGCTTAATAAAAGTAAGCCCCAACTTACCCCTAAATTTCGCAGCTGGTGGCTATCTTTTCGCTTCATTTTTCTACTCGGAATACCCCTTCTTCCCCATAGGCTCTGATTTCTGGAAAATACATAAGATAGGCCACCGGAGCTCTTAGATAGAAGCTACCCTGGTCTCTGACCCGTAGATAGTAACGAATCAGGTTCTTACCAGGTAAAATCCGGTTGACGAATAGTATCACCTGGCCAGAACGGTAGATTTTGTTCACCCAAGGATAATTTATGCCTTCTGCTTCCGGTAGCTGGAAAAAGTAATCGTTCTTTATAAGTTCGCATCCCGCTGGTATTCCAGCTTCAATAATCAAATATTCAAGGTACTCCGGACTCTCAATCTCTATTTCACAAACAATCTCCTCTCCTACCTGAAAAACTTCTGCCTCCTCCAGTTCAAAGAAACTCTCTTTCCGAGGAGCAAACAATGGTAATAATCGATAGTAATTCTGTTTGAGAGAAAAAACCGAGCTGGTCTCACCCTTTTCCTGCCAACCATCGATTATAATTTCTGCCAGAAAAAGACCTTTTCCTTGAATTTCAATCCGGTTGACCCCTTCCCGCAAGCGAGAGAGGGGAAGTGAAATCTCTTCTTTCTCCGCGCCTACTATTCCCTCCTCTATCGGTTCCCCGTTTAAAAAAAGTTGAAAAGATGAACTTCCCTTTGCTGCTTCTTCTTCCAGGATTTGCGAGCTGAGTCGAAGAAAATAAGCTCGCTCCTCAGTGGTCCAAAACAACCCTTCTTTTTCGCGTAAAAGCCAAAGATAGGCTTTTTGGGCAAGCGGATTACCTTGCTCAGCTAAGAAAAGAGCACAAAGGGCAGTGGCCACTACCCGGTCATCTTCCCAAGGTTTTTCCGGATTCACGCTACCAAAAAATACCGTCTCTCCCAGCGCATGAGCCCGCTCGACGATAATTCGCTCCACTTCCGGTTTAGATTCCAGAGGGAGAAGCAATCCTAAGCCAGCCAGTTCCCGGTCGCCCAGCTCAGTAAAAGCCGGTAACGATTGCCAGGAAACCTCCCTTTCCCAGTGGGATAAAGCAGCCAACGAAAGAATCAATTCCCAGGAGGAAATCTTTTGTTCTTCATTTACTTTTTTTGCTTCCAATTCTCGTTCAATAAATTGTACTCCCCTTTCTACTGCCTGCGGGCTGATTAGAAAACCCCGGCCTTCAGCTTGCTTGAAGGCTAAAAGTACATAAGCTGTGTGATAAAAAGTGCTGGCTTCACTTTTTCCCCATCCCCATCCCCCATCGTAGCTCTGCAAAGCATAGAGGGAGTAGATATCCTGCCGGATGGCCTCTATCACCTCGGGAATCCGCTCCCATCTCCCCTGCAGGGAAAAAGCGGAAAGGCCTATAATTCGGCTGGCCAGTTGCTCACTACAACCATAGGGGTATTCCAATAAATATGCCATCTCTTGCTGAACCATCGCTCGCCCAGTGGGGAAAAGAACCACCCGAACCCGAGGAGACGCCAAAAGAGAGGGGTAATAAGAAAAATCAAAGGTAGCTTTACCGTCTTCAAAAACAGCGACAAGATAATCCTCAACTCTTACCCCCCGCCCCTTTACCGAAAGGGATAGCTCAAGTGCATCTTGCGCTCGCTCACCCTGAGCATAAAGGCGAAGATAGCTTTCGCCGGGAGTAATCGCTTGCAGGTAGAAGGGCAAAGTTTTTTCCTCCTCTTTTCCTATGGTTAGCTCTTCTTCCTCCAGCTCAAGAGAAAGATGGGCTGAACTCTCTCCTCGGAGAGTAACCGTCTGCGAATCAAGCTCATTCCACAAACTAAGCTGACCTTCAAGCTTATCTCCTTCTACCAAAAAAGAAGGTAACCCTAACCGAAGGGCAAAAGGTTGATAGGTGGTAAAGTATTGGATGGCTTCTCCAAAAAAGTCCTCTTGATGAGCCCTTACCTCTACCCGCCAGCGGGTGAGGGAGTGGGGAGCAACAAAATCTACTTCCACCTGACCTTTTTCGTCGGTCTGCAATTCCGCCTGCCACAACAAGGTGTCGGGAAAGTATTTCCTGACCAATCCCCCTTCTTCTGCGCCACCCAAACCTTTAAACTGGGTTTTCATATCCTGGAAAGGAATGCCTTGCCCATAAAAGCTGGTATATAAAGAGGAAGAGCCGTAAACCTGGTTATAAAAGCCACCGTAAAAGTGGTCATAGATATTTTCCCACCAGAAATAGCCGAGGTCAAACACCGCCTGATCTACTATCGAAAGCGAAAGCTCACATTCAACCGGCTCCCCCCGACTGTCTAACACTCTAACCAAAATTTTACCTTTTTGACCAGGCTGATACCGCGCCTGATCAGAGGTTATCTCTATCTCGAGTTCTTTTCCGGCTTCCATCGGCAAGACCAGTTGTTCCTGGTAAAGTTCTCCACCAGAAAAACCCGCTACCAAAAGTGAACACCCCATTCGGTATTCCGGTAAAACTGGAAGAACAAGCTCTTTCGGTCCCCGGGTTTCCATCACTTTAAATTCTCTGATTTCAGGCCCCTCCAGAGAAAAAAGGTAAGTAAAGAGTTCCTCACTCGAAGGAGGAATGATTAAAATTCGGGCTTCTTCTCCCACCTGGTAACTTTCCCGATCAAATTGCAGCTCCAGCCCCTGGGCAGGGTAGCGAAAATCAGAACCCACTACCGAAAAAGTAGAAGAGGTTACAATTCGATTGCCGTTTTTATCCTGGGTAAAAACCTCCAGTCGATAATAACCGGCGCACTCCAAACTGAATTGAATCGTTCCTTCTCCTGTAGGTAAGGAAAAGGATAAAAGACGCACCGGGGTTTCCTCCCAGGTTTGACTTTCCTCATCCCACAGCAGGCGATAAACCTGAGCGTAAGCTTTGCTCACCGGAACCTTAGTCTCCTGTGGGTCTCGAGCCTCCACCTGGTAGCTAATAGTCTCTTGCTCTGAGAAAAAATACTGAGGGGATTTGAGTAAAAGAGCAAAATCACCCATCAAAACTTTCACCTGGGCACTTTTTTCCACCACCCGCGAAGCCGGGTCATAGACCAGGCAGCGAATCTGGTAACGATAGGCCCCTTCCTCCAGCTGGGGGAGGAAGCGGATTTCCCCTTCCCCGGCTTGATTCAATTGACCGGTATCCTCCAACACCATCTGAGAGGTGCGCTCTTTTCCCCACTCAAAAAGAGGATAACGGAAAACCTGGTAACGAAATTCGCCCCCGGCCAAAGGTCGGCCTGAATAATAGCGGCCCTCTACTTTAGCCACCACTTCTTTCCCTTTGGGGTAAACCGTCTCCTGTGGAGTGAGAATTACTTCAAAAGCTGCTTTTTCATAGCTCTCCACCGAAAGCGGACGATAGAACGTTTCTCCTCTCCAGGTAGCTTTAATTTCAAAAAATCCCTCTTCCACTTTTTCCGGAAGACGGAAAGAAAAAGAGACGCTACCGGCTGCATTAGAAAAAACAGTATATCCCTGATACTGATTACCGGAAAAATCAACCAGCGCTACCTCTACTGCCTCTCGCGCAGAAGGCGCGAGGTACCGGTCTTGAACCACCTCTCGCAGGATAGCTTTGCCAAACACCATCTGTCCCGGTTGATAAATCGGCCGATCGGTATAGAGGAAAAGATCGGTTTCCTCTTGTATAAAATAAGAAGGGTAAAGTTGCAAAAAAGCAAATTCTTGTCCTTTTTGCACTATTAACGCCTGTTCTTTTTCTGCTTTGTTTTCCCACAACCAGAGCCCGTTTTCGTCGGTTACCCCCTCTGCTATCAGTTGACCAGCCTCTATTACTCTAACCTCGGCCTCCGTTTGCGGAGTTCCGCACAAGCCATCCTGAACAAAAACCAGTTGCTTTTCTCCATCCCAGCGAGCTAAAGCGCTCAAGCGGGTCACACTGAACAAAACCTGAGCCTCTCTTCCTTCCCCCTTAGCACTTAATAGATACACCCCCGGTGGTAGGGGAGCGATTTCTATATTACGCCAGCGATAGGGAGAATCCCCTTGGCGGGGTAAATCTACCCAGAAACTTTTAAGCTGGTTAGTATGACGACGAAAATCGGCTGGGGTTACCTCTATTGGCTGGGAGGGAAGAGGACCATGAATCCCCACCAAATTTTTCAAAAATTCCTTGACTGAAGTAGGCAAAATTCGAGAGGCCAACC
The DNA here is from genome assembly GCA_030156825.1 of Candidatus Atribacteria bacterium. Classification (GTDB taxonomy): domain Bacteria; phylum Atribacterota; class Atribacteria; order Atribacterales; family JASGLU01; genus JASGLU01. The sequence goes on from JASGLU010000065.1 coordinate 9,179, forward strand.
CCCTCACTTTCTGAAAAAAAGAATATTTGGTATTTTGCCACTCTTCTTTTTCGTTTAAGGGGCGACGAGGCTGCCAGCTGTCCACCCGAAAAAAATCTTTTTTCTCCATCTCCTGTAAATACTGGAGCGGGTCTTCAATCGAATAAAGGACACACTCCACTCCGGGTAGGTTGCGAGCACCCAGGTAAACCACTATCGGAGAATCCGGGTAGATATTAGCTGATACGCTCAGAGAAATTTCCGATTGGGCAGTTAATGCTCCTCCGCTTAGAATAAAAACCAAGAAAATAGCTATCCACCACACCTTTTTCATTCTATTCTCTCCCCTTTTTCAATCTAAAATTTTCCACCGGAAAAACCCCAAAAACGAAGGGTTGGCCAAAGTAGGATGCCATTTTCTATCCGGATGCTGAGCCAGGGAATCCAAAGTGCTTTCTCGCACCTCCCCCTCACCTCCATCTATCGGACCGGTGTGGTAAATCACCCTTCCCTCTCCCTGATAAAGCATAGCGTGATAAGGCATTTCGAAATAATCAGGTTGAAAGAAAAAAAGCAGGTCTCCCTTTTCCGCCAGTTCCTTTCTTTTCCCCAAAGGCACCACATTAAAGGCTAAAAGATGGTAAACCGAAGCAAAAACTGAAAAGTCTTCTTCTACGGTAGTCGGGTCAAACCCCCTTGCTTTAATACGAAACAGGTTAACCCCCAACATCGGTACCCGGGGATAATGATAAGCGGTAATATCCTGCCCTTTTATCCAGGCTCCTCCCAAAGTTTCAAACCAGGTCTCATCATGTCGCTTCAACGCTTCCCGGTAGGCAAAACGAAGCAAGCCTCCACAGTCTTTTTCTTTCCAAAAAGGGCTCGGGTGAGTTATTTGAGAACGGGCAATGTCTACCAAAAGTTCCCGAAAAACTTTCCGGTCATTTTCACTTCCGAGTTCGGCCACATCTGGAAAACCATCTCGATCGTCGTCTTTAGCAGAAGGTAACACTACTACTTTAATTTCTCTCCACAAGGGGAACTGGCCAATCCAAACTGAACTTTCCCCTTCCAGCCGGCGCGGGTTAATCTGCAGCTCCTTCTTCCCCAACTTTTTTATCTCTACCAGCTCCGGGTCTTCGTTGATAACTTTTGTTTCTAAAAAAAGAGGGTGAAACCCCCAAAGAGTGGAAAACTCAACTTTCAGGGTTTTGGGCTCTCCTTGCGGGGCAAAAACTAACCGCTCAGTCACCTGCCCTTTGACGGGAAAAATCATACTAAAAAAAAGAAAAGGCAAAAAAAGAGGAAAAGCCCACTTTGCAATTTTTTTCATCCCACTACTCCGAAAGCCCCCGGGGAGCAAAAAACTCTACCCAGGAAACCGCTCGGTAATTAGCGGTATTGACCGGCTCTTGCTCAGTTAGGGCATCTATCTCTCGCACTTCCCAAACTCGAAAAACCAGCTCTTCCTCATCCCGGCGGGCTACTACTAAACCATCTAACCTGGCCATTTCTCTCCAAAAAGAGGAAAAAGGGGTATCTTGCTCCAGATTCTCCACCAAAGGAGATAATAAATCACCCAGAGTGGGTCGATAATCAGCTTTAAAATACCAGCCTGTTTGCCACTGGTTTATTTTTAGGGGAAAACATTCTCCAAAAGGAGGATAAAAAGCAACTTCCGAAAGTGGGAAAAAATAAACTTCCTTTTGCATCAGGTATTCTTCCTCTGCCCCCAGCACCACCGCTAAGGAAAACAACAAAGAAAGAGAAATACTCTCTTTATCTTCCAGAGTGGAAAATATCTGGTTTACTTCGTCCACCAGCAAAAGCTCCGGCTTTTCTAAATCAGCCCAGGCTTGGAGCACAACTTTATCTTCTTCCCAAATAAAAAGGTTAACCTCTTTCTCTCCCGTCTCCCAGGAAAAGCGGTACAGCTTATTCTCCCATCTGCTCTCTCCCTCTACCATCCAGGCAGCCCCGGACCAGGGATTGAGAAAGAAAAAAAAGACTAAACCGAGGAGCAGCCCCCTCACTTTTTGCATCTTTCACCCTCCCATAAACTTTCTTATTTAGTATAACACAAGTTTCCGGGGTCAGGTCTTTCAATATAACTATAGGGGGTAAACCCCCTATAACCCCCAAAAAACAAAACAAAGACAAAAAGATAGAGACTAACTGAGGAAGAAAGACACTTCCTCAGTAATAGGG
>JASGLU010000066.1 GCA_030156825.1 Candidatus Atribacteria bacterium
TAGGGGGTGGAAAAAAGCGGTTGAGCGTTCTCGTAACTGGGACAGAGATTCCTTTTAGTTGCACAAATTTCTATTCCTAACTTGACAACTTTTTTCTTTAATGTTATAAATTTTTTACAAAATATGTTATTTAAATAACAAATAGGGAAAGAAGGAATGTAGACCTTCTTTATACCTAAAAAGATGAGAGGAGCGATAGGAAAAATGGAAGTTTACAGTGATGCTTTAGGTATGATCGAGACTCGAGGTTTTGCTGCAATGGTAGAAGCTTCTGATGCGATGGTGAAAGCGGCTAAGGTAGAGTTGGTTGGTTATGAAAAGATTGGCGGGGGTTATGTAACTGCTGTTATTCGTGGTGATGTTGCTGCAGTTCGAGCAGCTTTGGATGCTGGTCAGGCAGCTTCGGAAAAAGTGGGCGAAGTAATTTCAGTTCATATTATTCCTCGACCTCATACTAATGTTGATGAAGTGCTTCCTCTGGGGCGAGGCCCAGTAAAGAGTTCCCCAAAAATTACTGATTAGTAGGATATGAAAAAGTGATACTTGCCAAAGTTATTGGAAGTGTAGTCTCTACCAGAAAAGAGCAAAAGATTGAAGGTATTAAGTTTTTGCTCTTGGAAAAGATTGACCCTACTACTATGCAAGGTAAAAAAGATTATGTAGTGGCTATGGATGGTGTTGGTGCTGGTGAAGGTGAAGTGGTTTTTTTTGTTGCAGGAAGCAGCTCGCGAATGACAGCTGTCACCGAAGGGAAACCCAGTGATGCAACTATTGTTGCTATCGTTGATTCCATCGAGATAGGTGGTAATTGGGTTTACCAAAAAGACCAGGTTGATTCATAAATTATACCACGATGAGAAGAGGAAAAAATGATTTTTGGTAAGATTGTGGGAACCGTAGTAAGCACTCAAAAAGATGATGGAGTACAAGGGAAAAGGTATCTTATAGTTCAGTCCTGTCAGCCAAATGGTGACCTCTTGAATGAATTTCATGTTGCTATCGATCTGGTTGGTTCTGGATACGGAGAGATGGTTCTTTTGTCCCAGGGGAGTTCGGCTCGCCAAACTCAAGATACTTATCAAAAAGCGGTTGATTGTGTCGTTGTTGGAATAGTTGATTTGGTTGAGGAGAAAAACTGTTTGGTTTATCAAAAATGATTATTATGGGTTGGAGGATGTCTCTGTGGAAATGATTAAAACTATTAGAGAAACAGGTGTTGTTGGTGCTGGAGGAGCAGGTTTTCCAACCCATGCTAAAGTTAGAAGCGATTTAGAAATAGTGATTGCTAATGGGGCCGAATGCGAACCACTTTTGTCCAACGATAAGTATATCCTTGCTAAGCATGGAGAAGAAGTGGTTCAGGGATTAGAATTAATTTTAGAAGTGAGTGGAGCGCGAAAGGGAATAATTGCTATAAAAAAGAAGAATGCGGATGTGATATCCAGTATTGAGAAAATTATAAAAAGTCGCAAAGACCTTTCTTTGGCTTTGCTCGACGATTTTTATCCAGCGGGAGATGAGCTGATATTAGTGAGCTTGGTAACAGGGAAAAACGTTCCCCAAGGTGAATTGCCTTTGTCGGTAGGTTGTATGGTAAGCAATGTTGAGACCCTTAGGAACATTTATCGAGCTTCCCTGGGGGAGCCGGTTACGCGGCGCACCTTGACCTGCGCTGGGGAGGTAAAAAACCCCTCGGTGGTAATTACCCATATTGGGACATCCATTCAGGATGTAATTGATGCTTGTGGTGGTAGTACGGTTGAGACCCCAGCAATAATCGTGGGCGGCCCCATGATGGGAAATATCGAGCGAGACCTCAATGCGCCTGTAACCAAGACAATGACTGGCATAATCGTTCTTCCCTCTAATCATATTCTGCTTCAGAAAAAGAGCATGTCTATGCCCTGGGTAATTAAACAGAGCAAAGTGGCTTGTTGTCAATGTACTTATTGTACGGAGCTATGTCCTCGCTACCTTTTAGGACATGAGCTTTATCCTCATAAAATTATGAGAAGTATCAATTTTGGTTTGAGTGTGCCTCCTGAGATAATTGAAAGTGCTTTTCTCTGTAGCGAGTGTGGATTATGTGAGGTGTATGCCTGCCCTATGGAGCTTTCTCCTCGAATGGTGAATCATGCCATTAAAAATAATTTGCTCGAGTCCAACTACCATCCCCAATTTGATAATAAGAAAGTAATAACTCGAGGGGATGATTTGCGGAATCGAAAAATACCGACCTCAAGAATTAAGAATAGATTACAGATTGGAAAATATGACCGAAAAGTATCGAGTATTGTCGAAACCAATCCTTCAAAAGTGGAAATTTTATTGAAACAGCATATTGGATTGCCAGCAGTTCCAGTTGTGAAAATGGGAGATAAAGTTACAGAGGGGGACCTGCTGGCTGATATCCCCGAGGGAAAGCTGGGAGCAAGAGTGCATGCCAGCATTAAAGGTCGAGTTAGCTTTGTGGACCAAGAGAGAATTATTATAAAGAGAGAGAGCTAAAATATTATGGAGATTATTACCCTGGCGGCATTAGAATTAAATAGCATTGCTGTTGGTTTACAAGCATTGGATGGAATGGTAAAAGCTGGACCTGTCCAGATTGTTGATGCTAAGACCATATGTCCGGGAAAGTTTGTGATTCTTATTACTGGGGAAGTGGCAGCGGTGGATTCGTCCCTCTCTAAAGGTAAAGAGATCGGTGAAGGGTGCGTTGTGGATGAACTATTCATACCGAATTTACATCCGCAAATCATACCTGCTATTATTGGAACCGTCGAATGTGAAATATGGGATGCAATTGCTATGGTGGAATCTTTTTCGGTTACCGCCAGTATTAGTGCCGCTGACGCTGCTGCTAAAACTGCCGATATTTTAATTAACGAGATTCGTTTAGCTGCGGGTATGGGTGGAAAGTCATACCTAAAGATGATTGGTAATATTTATGAAGTTGAAGCTGCAACTCATGCTGCAGTTGAGTTAATTAAAAAGAAAGGCTTATTGTGTAGAGAGGTTATTATACCTAATCCTCATCCAGACATACAAAGTTACTTTGTTTTATAAAAATTTGCGATAGAGGAAGGGTTGAGACTTAAATGTTGGGAGAATTTTTTGTTGGACTTAAAAATTATGGGTGGTTGTTTATATGGAAGTTATGGGAATAAACGAAAGAGAAGTAAGGTCAATTGTTGAGAATATAGTAAAGCAGTTGGGGGATAAAGGCGATATTGGTTTGCTTAAGACAGATGAAATAAAAGGTGGGGAAACATCCGGAATATTCACTAATATTGAATCAGCCATTGATGCTGCTGAAAAGGCCTATTTCGAGCTGCATAAACTTACTCTTGAACATCGCCGGGAGATGATTCGCCAAATCCGCAAGACAATAATGTCTAACTTGGAGTTTCTTTCCAGGATGGCAGTGGAGGAAACGACTTTTGGTCGGGTAGAGGATAAAATTGAAAAGCATAGATTGGTTGCTCTTAAAACACCTGGTATAGAGGATTTAGAACCAGCTGCCTATACTGATGACCATGGCATGACCCTGGTTGAGCGAGCGCCCTATGGGGTAATTGGGGCAATCATTCCCTCTACCAATCCTACTACTACCGTGGTTAATAACACTATTAGCATGATTGCTGGCGGGAATACGGTGGTCTTCCATCCCCATCCCCAGGCCAAGAAAAGTTCTTGCCTGGCAGTGTCACTACTTAACCAGGCCATTGTAAAAGCTGGGGGACCAAACAATGTCATTTGTGCTATGAAAAATCCTACTATAGAAACTGCTCAGTTAATGATGAAACACCCGAAAGTTAAGCTTTTGGTGGTAACCGGTGGCCCGGGAGTGGTGAAAGTTGCTATGAACAGCGGAAAAAAGGTTATTGCTGCTGGTCCAGGCAATCCTCCTTGTGTGGTAGATGAAACTGCAGATATTGCTAAAGCAGGAAAAGATATTGTTAAGGGAGCAAGTTTTGACAACAATATTATCTGTATCTGTGAAAAGGAAATCTTAGCGGTATCAAGTATTGCTGATAAACTAAAAGAGGAAATGAAGAAAAATGGAGCCTATGAACTTGAGAAAAATCAAGTGAACAAGCTTACTGAGCTTATTATTGATTTGCCGGGGGGTCCGGGCAAAGAAGGTGCACCCAATAAAAAATTTGTAGGTAAAAATGCCAGTTTAATCGCTAAGGAAATTGGCTTGAACCTTTCTGATGATGTTAGATTGTTGTTGTGTGAAGTTGAGCCAAACCATCCGCTGGTGTGGACGGAGCAGCTTATGCCAGTTATACCGTTGGTTAGGTTTTCTAATGTAGAAGAGGCGATTGACTTTGCTGTGCAATGTGAACACGGGTTTCGTCATACTGCCATTATGCACTCTAAAAATGTTGCCCATCTTACCCAGATGGCTAAACTCGCAAATTGCTCAATCTTTGTTAAAAATGGTCCTAGCTATTGTGGGCTGGGATACGGAGGAGCCGGTTTTACCTCATTTACCATTGCCAGCCCCACCGGCGAGGGTTTGACCAGAGCGAGAACGTTTACCCGTGAGCGACGTTGCACTTTAGTTGATTATTTCAGGATTGTTTAAACGTGAGGAGCGGGCTAAAGAATGAAATTGGGAAAGGTTATTGGAACGGTAGTTTGTAATCAAAAGGTAGACTCATTGAGTGGGGTTAAACTATTATTAATTCAACCTTTGGATGAGAATTTGAAGAATGATGGAAAGCCGGTTGTGGCCTGTGATACGGTTCAAGCTGGATTAAACGATGTCGTTTTTTATGAAGGAGGTAGAGAGGCGGCCTTGGGGTTGACTAACTGGTTTAACCCTTCCGATTTGACAATTATGGGAATTATTGATGATTTACATGTGGAGAATGAGTAGATGATTTTAGCTAAGGTAATTGGCCATGTAGTTTCAACTATAAAATTGAATGTTTTTAAAGGTTTTAAGTTATTGCTTGTTCAACCGATTGATGCTGATGGAGAACCGAAAGGCAAGGTTTTGCTGGTGCTTGATACGGTTCAGGCTGGTATTGGTGATATAGTTTTGGTAATGGACGAAGGCAACTCGGCCCGTATCATTGTTGGAGATTCTTCTGCACCTATTCGCTCATTGATTGTGGGGATTGTGGATGAAGTCAGATTAACGAGGGAGAAGAAAAATGGCGCATAAAGATTCTAAAAGTTCAATCCGGATCATTGACAACGTGGTAAGTGGGCTGTATTCATCAATTACTTCAAGCCAGGAGGCAACCCCTCAAACCAATGTCAGTGATAAAGTTCTAAGAGTTGCCATCGGCTCTGACCATGGAGGATATGAAGCCAAAGAAAAATTGAAGGCTTTCTTGCAAGGGTTGGGATACCGAGTCACTGATGTTGGTACCTATGATACTGGTAGTGTGGACTATCCTGATTTTGCTCTAAAAGTAGCTTTAAAAGTTAAGTCCGGTGATTGCGAAAGGGGAATTATGATTGATGGAGCAGGCATAGGTTCTTCCATGGTGTGTAATAAAGTCAGGGGAATACGGGCGGCACTTTGTTACGACCTCAAAACTGCGGTAAATAGCAGGGAACATAATAATGCTAATGTTCTTACCCTTGGTGGTCCATTGCACCCGATTGAAGAACTTTATGAGATAGTCAAGGTTTGGTTGGAGACAAAGTTCGCCGGCGGAAGACATTGGAAGCGGATTAACAAAATGATGGCTATTGAAAAGAAGTATTTATAAAATAAAAACTGTTAGGAGTCTATCATGGATCAAGAAAAACTTATTGATAAGATAACTCAAGAGGTAATGAATAGACTGAGCGGTATGGGATATAGTGAAAGTGGGTCTACCGCTGTGAGCCAAAGAACCAAGAGTGTGGCTACCCAGAATGAGCATGAGGGTTGTGAGTGCATTACCCCGGCGAGTTTAGCATCGTATATCGACCACACCCTGCTGAAACCTGACGCTACCCAGACTCAAGTTGACCAACTCTGTCAGGAAGCTATCCAATATTCCTTTTGCTCGGTTTGCGTACAACCTTTTTGGGTGAGTTATTGTGCAAAGAAATTGAGAGGAACAAAAGTTAAAGTATGTACGGTTGTAGGATTTCCACATGGAGCCAATGTTTCGCCGACGAAAGCTTTTGAGACTCGGCAAGCTATTGAAAATGGGGCTCAGGAAATTGACATGGTGATTAATATCGGTGCTCTCAAATCGGGCAACCTTAAAGTGGTGGAAGAAGATTTGCGGGCTATTAAGCGAGCTTGCCGCTCTACAACGATTACTAAAGCGATTATTGAGGCTTTTCTTTTAACCGACGATGAGAAAATTACTGTTTGCCAGTTGGCTAAAAAGGTTGGGTATGACTTTGTAAAGACTTCGACTGGTTTTGCTGGTGGAGGAGCTACTGTGCATGATGTGGCTTTGATGAGAAGGGTGATTGGTCCTAAGATGGGCATAAAAGCCGCGGGGGGCATTCGTGATTTTGAAAAGGCAAAAGCTATGGTGTTGGCTGGTGCTACCAGGATTGGAACCAGTGCGGGAGTGAAAATTGTAAGTGGGCAAAGCTAAAAATGGAAGATGGTTATGAGTGAAAACGGGCTTATAAACAACCAAATTTTGTCGGAAATTATAAGCGAGGTTGTTTGTAAATATATGGTTGAAGGGGAGTCTGTCCTTGAGCAGGAATATTCTATTCCGGTCGAAGTTTCCCGGCGACATGTTCACCTGACCCGGGCCGCTTTAGATACTTTATACGGGCAAAATTACCAGTTGACCAAGGTTCGAGATATATCACAACCTGGTGAATTTGCAAGCGAGGAAAAGGTAATTGTAATTAGCCCCAAAATGAAGATTATTGAGGGGGTACGTATTGTTGGACCACTACGAGATTATACTCAGGTAGAGTTAGCACTTACCGATGCTTTTCTTTTGGGCTTGAGTGCCCTCCCTACTCGTTTGTCGGGCGATGTAACTGGTTCACAGCCAATTACTTTAGTTGGGCCAAAAGGCTCCTTAACCCTTACTGAAGGAGCTATCCGGGCTGCCCGGCACCTTCATATGACGCCCCAAGATGCAGAAAAATATAAAGTCAAAAACGGTGATCGAGTAAAGGTTGAAACTGAAGGAGAGAATGGGACAATCTTTAAAGACGTTATTGTTAGAGTTTCTGATAAATCTAAGTTAGCTTTTCATATTGATACCGATGAGGCTAATGCAGCTAATATTAAAGGATCGGTCTTTTCTAAGATTCTATATTAGGTGATACAATATAGTTTCGGTAAAACTCGGTAAAACTATGTATTGCGAGTATTCATTTTCTTAAATTTGTTAGATAATTTGTTTCAACCCTATTCATGAAGCCTGAAGTTTCTTAAAAGGGTTTTGTAATTGTAACTAATCATGACAAAAAAGTTAACTATAGTGCGATTTGGTGGTTAAATTTGTCTTTTTGTATTTATGGAGGATTGAATGAAAAAAACAGAAAGAATTAACTATATTGCTAATATTCTTTCCTTGCAAGGAATAGTCCGTATCCGGGAACTTGCCCAAAAATTGGGAGTTTCAGAGATGACCATTCGCCGAGATCTGGATTCCTTGGCACAAACAAACGTTGCTGACCTTATACCAGGGGGAGCGGTACTCAAAAAAACTTCGTCTTCAAATTCGGAGGAGGAGCCTTACTTTTTTTCCGCTGCCGGATCGCAAATGATTCAGGAAAAAATAAAGATTTGTCGGAAAGCTATTTCTCTGGTAGAAGCCGGTGACACTATCGCTATAGATACCGGTAGCACTACCGAACAACTGCCCCAGTTTATTCCTACTTCTCTACCTCTTACAATCATCTGTTTCACCCTTAATATCCTATTTAAAGTATATGGAAATGAGAACTGGGAAATTATCTTTACCGGGGGCCGCTTTCACAGAAATAGCCTGATGTTTGAAAGCCCAGAAGGGGTTGAACTTATCAAAAAAATGAGAATTAACAAGGCCTTTATTTCAGCAGCTGGTGTTGATGAAACATTGGGAGTAACTTGTGCTAACCAATACGAGGTAGAAACCAAGAGAGCCGCTATGAAATCCTCAGATACCAAGATTTTGCTCGCAGATTCTTCTAAATTTGGAAAAGTCAAGATTGCCTACTTTGCTGATCTTTCAGATTTTGACCTGGTTATTACTGATTCTGGTCTTGACCCCTATTATCAAGATGTAATCCGGGACGTGGGGTTACAATTGCTTCTGGTGTGAAAATCCAAATTGCTACAGTTGAAGTTGGTCCCTCGCCCGAATAGACTCGACCAGCTTTCTTCCATTGAGACTACTCAGCTGGATGGACTGGCAACACATGTGTTTAAAAGAAGCCGTCTTTCTATTGGTGAGACTGTGGGTGTGATAGGAGGGGGGCTATTGGACTTTTCCCCCTTTCGCAGCTGGAAGAAGCTTTCCAACTGGTCCTGAACAAGGAAGAGAGGGAAGTGATTAAAGTAGTATTGGTACCCTAAGGATTAACAATAGGGGGGAATACCTGCAAGTAGTTGACAGAAGCAACGGGGTGAAATAAAATTTAATTAGTAAACCGCTATAGGAGGTGAGGCGTACCCTTAACCGCTATTTTGGAATGAGTTTTGTGGAGGTTTGTGACTTTTGATTAATTAGTTTTAACTTAAAGGGGGGTTAACAATGAGAAGGGGATTTACTTGGATTTTAATCGTTACTCTGCTTTTAGCTTTGGTACTTTTAGGAGGTACCGCTAGTGCGGAGAAATATACTTTTGCTTGGATTCCCAAAGCCCTTAATAACCCAGTTTTTGAATTGGGAAGAGAGGGTGCTTTTCAGAAAGCCAAAGAATTGACTGAGCAAACTCCGGATGAAGTAGAAGTGCTCTATGTTGGTTCAGTGGCTTCTGATGCTGCTGAACAGGCCCGAGTGGTAGAAGATGTAGTAGCTCGGGGAGTAGATGGTATCGCGATATCCTGCAATGACCCCACAGCCTTGATCGATGTGATAAATAAAGCGGTAGATGCCGGGATTCCGGTGATGTGTTTTGATGCTGATTCGCCAGATAGCAAAAGATTCACCTACCTGGGAGTTAGCAATTACGATGGAGGTAAGGCGGCAGCAGATTTATTAATCCGGTATATGGGAACAGAAGGTAAGGTGGCCCTCTTAACCGGTGTCCCCGGGGCTCTAAACCTGGAAGAGAGGATAAGAGGTTTTAAGGATGGAATAAAGGATTACCCGGGGATTGAAATAGTAACCACAGTGGCGTGCTATGATGATATCAACCAGGGAGTACAGGTAGTAGAAGAGACCATGCAAGCCTATCCCGATTTAGATGGCTGGTTCTTTGTAGGCATTTGGCCCCTTTTTGCTGGCCGTGGTTCTATGCCTCTTTGGGAAGAGGCGGCTAAATCTGGTCGTTGTAAAACCGTAGCTTTTGATACTCTGCCTGAAGAATTAGAGTATCTCAAAGACGGTTTCTTGGTAGGTTTGGTAGGTCAGAAATATTGGGGCTGGGGTTACGATTCCATCCAGATACTATATGATTATATAGTTAACGAGCAAGAATTTCCCGACTGGATCGATTCGGGGATGGACATTGTTACTATCCACAACGTTGATGCAATGATCGAGGCCTGGAATACTCAGGACTTTACCAAACCTCTTCCCCCACCATTTCCCGAAGAGTAGTTCAAAAGGGCTGAGCTTGAGCTCAGCCCTTTTGTTTACTGTTATTCCCCCAAGAGGAGGTTCCCACCTGATGGCAGACCCACAGTTGGAAACAAAAGAGGAGAAAGAAAGACAACCAACCTTAGGAACTAAGATATTCCGTAATCAGCTTATAACCTTAATTTTTATTCTTTTGGCTATGGTTTTATTTTTGGGTATTACTACCAGCACTTTTCTTACCGCTACCAATATTTTCAATGTGCTTCGAGCCTTTTCCTGGATTGCTATTGCTGCTTTTGGCCAATCTATGGTAATAATTGGCGGAGGAATAGACCTTTCTTCTGGTTCTAATATGGCTTTTTGTGGGATTGTAGCGGCTGCCCTTTTGGTGGCAGGCTATTCGGTAACTTTGGCGGTAGTGATAGCTTTGGTAGTGGGGGCGGCAATTGGTTTTTTGAACGGTTTTATGGTTAGTCGTACTTATTTACCCCCTTTTATTGCTACTTTAGGTATGATGAGCATAATCCGGGGCTTTTGTTACGGACTTACCAATGGATGGCCTATAAGAGGCTTACCCCAGAGTTTTCTTTTTTTGGGCCAAACTGATATCTCCTTTTTAGCTTGGAAAATCCCCCTTCCAGCGATAATCATGGTGGTCTTTGCTATTTTATCTTTTATTTTGTTGGAAAAAACTAAGCTGGGGTACCATGTTTATGCTGTGGGAGGGAATGAATATGCTGCTTCTCTTTCCGGGATAAGTTGTGGACGGGTTAAGTTAGTTGTTTTTACTTTATCCGGCCTTTTTGCTGGTCTGGGTGGAATTTTAATGACCTCTCGCTTGGGGGTGGCTGCTCCTACTGCTGCCTCGGGTTACGAATTGGATATAATAGCGGCGGCAGTCATTGGAGGAGTGAGTTTGAATGGAGGAGAAGGTAGTGTTTGGGGAGCTTTAATTGGAGCGGCTTTAATGCAAATTTTAAGAAATGCTTTGGTTCTTTTAGGATTTCCTGCTTATTGGCAACCTTCAGCTATTGGAGCGGTGATTATAGGGGCAGTTATGATTGACCAATATCGAAAGAGGAGATTTTAAAATGGAAGAGAGGGTACCTCTTTTGGAATTGCGAGGGATCTGCAAATATTTTGGAGGAATTCATGCTTTAGAAAATGTGGATTTTGCTGTCTATCCGCAAGAAATAATAGCTCTGGTAGGTGATAATGGAGCAGGGAAGTCCACTCTGATCAAGATTATTGCCGGGGTTCACTCCCCTACCCGGGGAGAAATTTATTTTC
>JASGLU010000008.1 GCA_030156825.1 Candidatus Atribacteria bacterium
GCAAAATATCTGGTTTATTAACGATGGGAGTGTGGGGCGCCCCAAAGATGGAGACTGGCGAGCAGCCTGGGTGCTGCTCCGGCTGGAAGAGGGCCAGCCTTTGCAGGTTGACTTTCAACGTTGCACCTATGACTGGCAATCTCTCAAAGGAACGTATGAAGAGTCTCATCTTCCGCAAAAATTTTATTGCGACCTGCTTCCTCCTCGGGAACCGGAGAATTAGCCTTTAGCGTTTGCGGCAAGTTTTGCTTGGAAAATAAAAGAAAGCAATGGGCTTTAACTTTTTGCAGCTTTTATTATAAGGGCCTTTCCCTTAAGCCGGAGATTTGCTGCAATTTCATTTGACAATTTCTGTTTAACGTGCTTTCCTTTTTTCAGAGTTTACCTTCCTTTTGGGGATGGGGGCGGCTTACCAGGGCTTGCCCCCTGATTTGCAAGGGGGGAGAGAAATAAAACTTTTGTAGAACTTTCCCGGCTCATTATCGGCCTTGGTGCTTGCCTGAGGGGGGGCTGAATCTGACTTCATCTGAAGGCTGAAGAGTTGAGAGGGCCTTTCTGGGGCAAACAGCTTCTCAGGCGAAGTGTGAGGTTTACCCGGGAGAGGCAGAGAGGTGGTCAAAACATGCCGATTAGAGTTTCAACTTTTTCTGAGGAAGAAGCTTTCCAGCCTGACATCAGCTCCTGGCTTGAAGAGGGAGACAAGCTTTTAAAAGAAGGACGGTTTGAGGAAGCCGAAAAGTGTTTTTTAAAGGTTAAGGAAATAAACCCTCAATCGCCGGCGGTGTACAATGGGCTCGGGTTTGTTGCTTATCAAAAAAAAGATTTCAAAGAAGCGGTGAAGAGTTTTAAAAAGGCCCTTCAGTTTAATCCCGCATACTCTCAAGCCTGGAATAACCTGGGAGCAAGCTATCTTGCTCTTTCGCACTTCAGTGAGGCTAAATCGGCGTTTGCAAAAGCGGTGGGCCTCAATCCCAACCTGCAGGATGCGTTGGAAAATCTGGGCTGGATAGTTGACAATTTTTTTGCCAACTCTTTTAAACTTCCTACCTTGAGCGTGTGTCTGATAATGAAAAATGAAGAGCAAAACCTGCCCCGCCTTCTTTCTTCGGTTGCCGAATATGGGGAGGAAGTGGTAGCGGTGGATACCGGCTCAACGGATCGTAGTGTGGAGATCGCCCGCCTGCACGGCGCAAAAGTATATTTTTACCGATGGAACGATGACTTTTCTGCAGCTAAAAACGAAGCCCTGCGTCACGCCCGGGGGGAGTGGATTCTGGCTCTGGATGCCGATGAGGAAATGAACGCCGAAGACTTGAAAAAACTGAAGCTGATTCTTGCCTGCAGCAACTACCAGGCTTTTATGTTGCCCATCAAAAGCCCCCTTGATCCGGAGGAGAAAAACCACATGCTCAACTACCTGGTGCGGGTGTTTAAGAACCGACCGGAAATCCGCTACCGGGGAAGGGTGCACGAAACGGTAGAGAGCTCTTTGCTGGAGCTGGGGGAGAAGATTTGCAAATTGCACCATCTTTTTATCTCTCACCATGGCTATAAAGAGCCGGGAAAAACTGGCTGGAAAGTTTTTTCCCGCAACCGCGATCTGCTGCTAAAAGCAGCAGAAGAAGAGCCAGATAATGTGAATACCCTGGCTTATCTGGGAAGAACCTATCTTTCGCAGGGACACTGGGAAGAGGCCAAGGAGTACCTTGAGAAGGTGCTTGCCCTCTCTACCGGCTTCAATTTTTCCGTTTTAAGTGCCCGGCTGGACCTTGCCTGGATTGCCCTTCAGGAGGACAACTTGGAAGAAGCGTTTTCTCAGCTTACGCTCTTAAGGCAAAAAGAACCACATTTTCCCGATGGCTATTATCTTTTGGGGCTGACTTACCACAAAAAGGGAGAATACGCAGAAGCTCTTGCGGCTTTTGAGCAGGTTTTCCAGGTGGACTATCGAAAGAGCGGCTCTCCCATGTTTTTTTTCCGGGTTTCCCTGGGTGATTTGTATCAGAAAATGGGAGAGTGTTACCTTTTGCTGGGCAATCCGGAAAAAGCAAAGGAGTGTTTGCAGAAGGTAGAGGAGCTCTCAGGAGATAGCGCCAGTTCACTAAATAATCTGGGGGTTGCCGCGATGCGGCTGGGAGAACGGGAAAAAGCGGAGAATTATTTTCGAAAAGCACTTACTCTCGATCCGGCCCACCCTGATGCCCGGAGTAACCTCTTCCGTTTTCTGCTTGAAGCCGGAAGGACGAAAGAGGCAAAGAGGTGCCTGGAAGAAATGAAGGAATTTTTGCAGGAAAGCTGAGAACGGAAATTTTTTAAAAAATTCTACTTTTCCCTCTAAAGGTTTGTCAAAAGTTGCCGATATTTATATATGAGTTTGGATTTAGGAGGTGATAACAAATAGAAAGGAAAAGCCACAGTTTTGTTAATAGCAACACGGTGTTTTACAGGTAGTAAGTTTAAATGGCAGGGATGCCAAGCTTTAAAAAAACCTTATGGAGGAGGTTGAATTAAATGGGACTGAGAATTAATCAAAACATTACCGCGCTCAATGCGCATCGGAATTTGAGTCAAACCGATAGTGCGCTTTCCAAATCGCTGGAGAAGTTATCTTCGGGGTTACGTATCAACCGGGCAGCAGATGATGCCGCAGGGTTAGCTATTTCAGAGAAGATGAGAACTCAGGTGAGAGGGCTTGCTCAGGCCACCCGCAATGCCCAGGATGGTATATCTCTCATTCAAACTGCAGAAGGTGCTCTCAACGAAACTCACTCAATTTTGCAGAGGATGAGGTTATTAGCTATCCAGGCAGCAAATGATACGAACACTCCAGAAGACCGGGCGCAGATCCAACAGGAAATTGACCAGCTCGTTGAGGAACTGGACCGCATTGCTGATACCACAGAGTTCAACACCAAAAAGCTGCTTGATGGAAGTGCCGGATATACGACCAGTGCCCAGAATGGAACAGCGGTTGGTGGGGACATTGCCGTTAATGGAGTAGCTGTCGCTTCAGGAGACGCTGTAATTGATGCTGATCTTCAGGCTCTGGTTACCAATATTGCTCCCGGGGCAGATACCGAAGCAGGCGTGTACACAGTGAGCATCACCACCAACGCTTCTCAGGCGGTTCTGGGAGACGCTGGTGCTGCTTCTGCTTCTATTGCTGCAGCTACAGCGGGGGCTCTGATGATTAACGGAGTATCTGTAAACATTGCTGCAGACGATACTCTTGACAATGTTATCTTGAAGATTAATAACGTAAGTGGCCAGACAGGAGTGGTTGCGGCTGAGGGTGGTAATAATGGGCTTTTGCTGACCACCGAGGAGTATGGAAGCAGCGCGACCATCAATGTATCCGGTAGTAATGAGCTGCTACAGGCCCTTGGCTTGACCACTGATACTGGTGCCCAGGTTCTTTCTGCTGCAGGAACCGATATTGTAGGTACAATTGGTGGAGAGGCTACAGTAGGTGTGGGGGCGACACTCACCGGCGAAAACGGGCTTTCGGTAACTATTGACCCGGCCAAACTCGATCTCGGTGCTACAGGTTCGATAGAGTTCAGTGCCGTGGTTGATACTTCCGGGATGGTAACTCTCCATATTGGTGCCAATAAAGACCAGGTTATGGATGTCTATTTCAACGATATGAGAGCGAAAGCTCTGGGGGTAGAAGGCTTAAAAGTTACTGATAAAAACCTGGCAGAAGAAGCGATTGCCACTCTGGATACTGCCATTAATACAGTATCCACCGAGCGCTCTCGGTTGGGAGCTTATCAGAACCGTCTGGAACACACCATTGCTAACTTAGGAGTAGCCCAAGAGAACTTGTCTGCCGCTGAATCTCGTATCCGCGATGTGGATATGGCAGAGGAAATGATGGAATTCACCCGGGCACAAATTCTCTTACAAGCTGGTACTGCTATGTTGGCCCAAGCCAATCTCCTGCCGCAGAGTGTGTTGCAACTTTTGGGTTAAGAGGTAGATGGGGAGGGGGGACCCCCTCCCTTTTATTTTTAGAAAGTGGAGACCGGGGTGAAGCCGATGGAAATTAATCCTCTGGTAAGACTTGATGGAGAGCGGATAGTTGCTTTTCTGGCAAAGGATGAGGTAAAAGGTGAGTTGTCCCCTGCTTCTCCTTTTATTGTGGCAGAAAACCAGGAAGAATCTGGGACGGAGAAGATAGGAGAAGAGGAGCTTTTGTGGTTTGCGCGGGCACTGCGGGATATATTTCGGGGTTTTAACCTGGGAATTACTTTTCGGGTTCATGAAGAAACGGAGCGCATCATCGCCCGGGTGATTGATCGGGAAACAGGGGAGCTTATTCGGGAAATCCCGCCCGAGAAATTTTTAGATATGGTTGCCCGTCTGCAGGAGTTGGCAGGGGTTTTTATTGATGAAGTGGTGTGAGGTGATACGAAATGGCAGGCAGTTTAAGTATTGACGGTTTGATTTCCGGGATGGATACCACAGAAGTAATAAATCAGCTGATGGAGTTAGAGCGGATTCCTATCACCCAGTTAGAAGCCAGAAAAGCAGGTTATAACCAGAAAATTTCTCTCTGGCAACAAGCTAACACTCGACTTTTGGCTCTTCTTACCTCAGCCGAAAACCTTACTTCTCTCTCTACCTTTCAAGGTAAAAAAGTGGAGGTGAGTAACCCCGATATTCTCTCGGCCACTGCTTCTTCTTCAGCGGTGAGTGGGAGCTACCAGCTCCGGGTGGAACAGCTGGCTTATGCTCACCAGATGGTTACCGCTTCTGGTTATGCTGATTACGATACCGCCACTTTTGGCGAGGGGACAATTACCCTTCAGGTGGGAGAAGAGGCGCTGGTAGAAATAGCAATTGACTCTTCCAACAACACCCTGGAGGGGATAAAAAATGCTATCAACCAAGCCGATGTGGGTGTGCAGGCTTCCATTGTGAAAGTATCTGGAGGATATAAGCTGCTTTTGGCGAGTGAGACCACTGGAGAAGCCGGAACAATTTCTATAACTCCCAATCTCACAGGAGGAGAGGCCACTCTTTCTGCTTTTGATACTATTCAACCGGCGCAAAATGCGCGAGTAGTTCTGGGAAGTGGGGGCTCACCTTTAGTTTATGAATCTTCTTCCAATGTGATAGATGACTTTCTCCCGGGAGTGACCCTGAACCTCAAGGCCGAAAGCACAGAGGCAGTAAACCTCCAGGTGGACAGGGATTTAGCGGGGGTAAAAAGCGCCATTATGGACCTGGTTCAGCGGTACAACGATTTTAGCCAGTTTGTAAAAGATAATACTTTTTACGATGCAGATACCAACACCGGAGGCGCGCTACTTGGAGACACCACTTTATCGCGGATTATGAGCGGAATAAACGATAGGCTTTTTAGTCAGGTTTCTTCTTCCAGCGAGGCTTACGATAGTCTGGTGGCGCTGGGAATTTCGGTTGACCGTTACGGACAAATTTTAGTGGATGAAGGAAAACTGGATGAGGCTCTGGAAAGCAATTTACAAGCGGTAGAAGAAATTTTCCGGGGAGATGCGGGGGTGGCGGTTGCTCTCCGGGAGCATTTGGATTTTGTCACCGATCCCCGAGAAGGGACCTTGAAAGACACTCAAGACCTCTATCAAAACCTTATAAAAGATATTGACAAGCGGATAGCGACGTTGGAAGAGCGCCTGGTAAAGCAAGAAGAGCGCTTGAGGCGGCAATTTACGGCTATGGAGAGCACTCTCTCTCTTTTCCAGACTCAGGCCACCTGGCTCAGCCAGCAGATCGCCAGTCTTTCGAGCTTTAACTACTATCAAGGAAAATAAATCAGGTGGAAAATAAAAGTTTGAACAGAATAAGAACCGAGAAAGGGGGAGTGAAAAATGGGAGTTTATAATGCGGCTTTGATTCAAAAACGTTATCAGGAAAATGCGGTAAGCACTGCTTCTCCCCTGAGGCTGATAGTTATGCTCTGTGGTGGGGTGCGCCGTTTCATGCATATGGCTCAAAAGTCTTTCTCTGCAAGAGAGGCGGGAGAAGGGAAAACCTATCTTCTCCGAGCAGAAAAAGTGGTGCTGGAGTTGATGGGGTCTCTCAATTTGGAGGAAGGGGGAGAGATTGCTCAAAATCTTTTGCAGATTTACCAATTTACCTTGGAGCAATGCGCCCTCTGTAACGAAAATAATTATTCTCAAGTCCTTCCTTCGCTTTTGAAAATCTGGGAAGGGCTGGAGGAGAGCTGGCGCGAGATAGAAAAAAATGGCTGAAGCCGGTAAGGAAGTGATAGCTCTTTTAAAGGCTTTTCGGGAAATAACTCTTGCGTTGAAAGAGAAATTAGAAAAGGGGGAGATAGAAGAGATTTCTTCTTTTCTTTCTCGTCGGCAGGAGATAATAGAAAAGCTGGATAAAAGGGGTCCTATAGAAGAGAAGCAGGCTTTACCCCTTTTGTTTGAAATTAATGACCTTGATCAGGAGGTACAGAGAAACCTCTCCCGGCTGCTGGAAAAAGAGCGCCGAGGGGTGAAAAATATGCAAGAAAACCTGAATGCTCTCCGCCATTTTCGCTCCAACCTCCAGTCTCCTTCTCCCCCTCGCTTTTTAGACCAGAAAAGGTAAAACCTCTTTCTTTTATTTTATTCCTCTTCCCTTATTTTGTTTAGCTCTTCCTGGGTGATGCCCAAAATGCGCAGGGCTTTTTCCTGGTCTCCCCGGGTATATTCAAGCACCTGCTCGACGTAGTCTTTTTCCAGTTCTTTCAAGGGTTTCCAGCGGTTACCTATCGGTGGTTCGAAAATCCGCAGGTCTGGCGGTTGAATTATTTCGTTTTGGGTTAAGATAATGGCTCTTTCAATCACGTTATCCAACTCTCGGATGTTACCTGGCCAGGGATAACGTTTAAGCACTCGCAGGGCCTGAGGGGAAATCCCTTTAATCTTTTTGTGTAACCTTTCGGTGTGTTTTTTTATCAAAAAATCACACAGAAGGGCAATGTCTTCTTTTCTCTCCCGGAGAGGAGGAAGTTTTATAGGAACCACGTTCAATCGATAGTAAAGGTCTTCCCGAAAACAACCTTCTTTTACTGCTCGCCCAAGGTCCCGGTTGGTGGCAGCAATGACCCTGACATCTACTTGGATCAGGTGGGTTCCCCCTACCCGCTCGAAATTTCGTTCTTGCAGAAACCGGAGCAGTTTGACCTGCATTGCCGGACTCATCTCGCCTACCTCGTCTAAAAAAACAGTTCCCCCGTCAGCCAGCTCAAACTTACCTAATTTGCGGGCATTAGCTCCGGTGAAAGCTCCTTTTTCGTGACCAAAAAGCTCACTTTCTAAAAGAGTTTCAGTGATAGCCCCGCAATTTACCACCACAAAAGGTTTTTCTCTGCGCGGACTTTGGTGGTGAATTGAGCGTGCCAACAGCTCTTTGCCGGTTCCACTTTCTCCAGAAATCAAAACGGTGGCGTTGGTCCGGGCCACCAAAGAAGAGACCTCCATCACTTCTTTCATAGCCGGGGAATTTCCCACCACCCCTTCAAACTGGAACCGCTTTTGAACTTCTTCCAGGTAATAGCTTCGTTCCCGGCGCAGCTGCTCAATCTCGAGTGCTCGGCTGATGATGTTTAGCAGCTCATCCACCTTAAAAGGTTTGGTAACAAAGTCGAAAGCACCTTTTTTGAGAGATTCTACTGCGTTGTCCACACTGCCGTAGGCGGTAATGACGATCACCGGGATTTCTGAGTCTTCCTTTTTTATCTTTTCCAGAACTTCCATCCCGCCTACCTCTGGCATCCGCAGGTCAAGCAGCACCAGGTCAAAGTCACTTGAGTGAAATTTCTCCAGAGCCTCTTTCCCGCTCAGGGCCAGCTCCGGGATCATTCCCTGCTCTTCCAGTATTTCTCCCAGCATCTCGGCTATGAATCGTTCATCGTCTGCCACTAACACTCGAAAAACGGGCAAGGTCACACCCCCTTGTTATTCCTTAATATAACAATCGAAAAGCTAAAAAGCAAGGATTCCCTTTCGGTTTTGTGGGCCTTTTTATACTTTAGTATTCTGCAAAACCGCTTAATTCTCAGTCCCTTGCCCTTCGGCTCGTGATGATAAAAAGAAAGGGGTGATAAGGGGATTGTTTTATATGGGGTTGGAAATTGTCTGGCATGAAATTTTATCCCCTTTATCCTGAAGGGGGATGATGGTTATGGATTGTTCGAGAGTGAAAGCAAAGTTTTTAATTTTTGGTCTACTTGTTTGTCTTCTCTTTGTGAGCGGATGTTCTGGAGTTCGCTGGCAGATGAAAGAGACGGTGGTATATGTCTTTGAGATAGAGGAATTATCAAGCAGTAACCAGCACTTACCCCTGGCTGGGGCTCAGGTTTCTATTTCGGGAGAAGGGTATTCGGCTACTAAATTCACCGATAGCGAGGGGAAAGCGGTTTTTCAGGTTCCTCCGGGAACTTACACTCTTCAAGCTTCAAAGGCTGGTTACCGCTCAGCTTCGGAAATTATAACTTTATACACACTGGAACTTACTACCGGTTATTATTATTTAAATCTAATCCCTGGGGGTTAGGATGAAGAGATTTTTTTGGTTGGGAGGAGCAGCTTTATTTATCCTGCTTTTGCTTTCTGGATGTGGGGGGAATAATCCAGAATTTCCGCCGGTTCATTCGCAAATAGATGTTGAGGGAAAAGTGGTTGATTCGGTAACCGGCCAGGGTTTAGCCGGGGCCGAGGTAATGCTACGGGATTTTCCTAATCGGTTGGACCTGACTGCCGATGATGGTAGTTTTTTTCTGCCGCTGGTCCCCTCAGGCAGGCAGGTATTTATAGTGAGCCTTTACGGATATCAGAAAAAAAGCGAAGCTTTCCAAATACCAGCAAGCGGTATCTGGAGAGTGGAGATTGAACTTGACCCTCTTTTAGGTAAACTGGTAGGCTATGTGTACGACTCAGAGGGTCAGGCGGTAGCTGGCGCCACAGTTACGGTAGATGGGAAATATACCACTACCACCTCGACTGATGGTCAATTTTCTTTTTCCCAGTTACCAACTGGTAGTTACATAATCACCGTGGAAAAAGAGGGATTTGTCCCTTCCTCTGGTGAGGTAAAGATTGAGCCGCCCGCTATCACTTTTTTAGAGATAACACTTTCCCTGCCGGGTGGAAGTTAATTCGGGCAATTGCCCCTTAAAGCGGAATGTTTCTTATGTTACAATTGGAGAGTCAGAGGAAGGGGTCGAAAATGGGTTGGTTTTTTTGGGCAGTAGAAAAATTAGTCAATTGTTTTCGATAGGGGGAAGAGTCGGTGGCAGATGGCTTTGATATGAACCAATATTTAGGGGTTTTTCTGGAAGAAGTAGAGGAACATATAGAAAGTTTGGAAGAAAAACTGGTGGAGCTTGAGCAATATCCGGAAAAAGGGGAGTTAGTCCAGTCTATTTTCCGTTCTTTCCATACCATTAAAGGAGCGGCTGGTTCGATGAATTTTCAGCGGATGGCCAAATTAGCTCATTTGATGGAGAATCTGTTAGACGGAGTCAGAATTGGGAAAATAGCGATTAGCTCTTCTTTGATCGACACCCTGCTTCAGGGGGTGGATGTGCTAAAGGTAATTCGGGAAGGGATTGCCGAAAAAGGGGAAGAGCCGGCAGTCGATATCCAGCATATTTCAGATTCCCTCAAGGAATTTGTAGCCGAGGAAAGTTTGAAAAATGGCTCTTCTGCCGAAAAAGAGAAAGAGCCTTTGCCGCAAGGAGAAAGCGCGTCATCACAGATGACCGAGTTGGGTGGGGAATATCGGATAAAAGTTCAACTGGAGTCAGAATGTTCTATGAAGGGAGTGCGGGCTTATTTAGTAATTTCTCGCCTGCAAGAAGCGGGAGCCCAGGTAATAACTACCGAACCTTCTTTAGATGACCTGGAAAGTGAAAATTTTGGTCAGAGTTTTTTGGTAACTGTAAAGTGGCATGGAAAGCCAGAAGATATTAAAAAATTAGTGGAATCAGTGGCCGAGGTGGACTCTGCTCGGGTAGAGTTACTCCAGGCAAAAAAAGCAGAAACTGGCCCGGGTAAAGAAATCCCTGGAAATAAAAAAGGAGGGATATCTCCCTTATCTTCCAAGCGGGGACTTAAAAAAACGGTCCGGGTGGACGTGGAAAGACTGGATAATTTACTCAACCTGGTGGGTGAGTTGGTAATCGATCGGGCTCGACTGGAAGATATTCTTTCCCGCTTACCAGAAGGAGAGGAAGAAACTAATTTTAGAGGGCTTCTTTCTGATACCACCACCCATGTTGGACGAGTGACCAACGAGTTGCAACTGGAAATTATGAAAGCCAGGATGCTCCCGCTGGCGGAAGTGTTTAATCGTTTTCCGCGGATGGTAAGGGATTTAGCTCGTAACTCGGGAAAAGAAGTGGATTTTTTGGTGGAAGGGGAGGAGACCGAACTCGACCGCTCTTTGTTGGAAGAGATTACCGATCCTTTAATTCACCTTCTTCGAAATGCGATAGACCATGGAATCGAAAGCAAAGAAGAAAGAGAGGCTCTGGGGAAACCGGCTCGGGGTACGATTTTACTGCGAGCCTATCAGGAGGAAAACTCGGTAATTATTATGATCCGGGACGATGGTAGAGGTATCTCCCTGGACCAGGTGAAGCAAAAAGCACTGGCGCGGGGGCTGGTTACCCCAGAAGAACTGGCTAAGATGACCGATAAAGAAGTCATCGATTTTATTTTCTACCCAGGGTTTTCTACCAGTTCTAAGGTAACCGATGTTTCCGGACGGGGAGTGGGGATGGATATTGTAAAACGAAACATTGAGCGGGTAAACGGGCAGGTTTTGGTGGAAACCAAAGAAGGACAAGGGAGCACTTTCTACCTCCGCCTACCCCTTACTCTGGCTATAGTCCGGGCTTTACTGGTGCGTGCTGGAGATGCTACTTTTGCCATTCCTATGACCGATATAGTGGAAATTGAGAAAGTCGAGCGGAAAAACACCTATTGGGTTAATCAGGTTTTAACCGCGCTTTTTCGGGAAAAAACTCTCCCTTTACTCCGCTTGCAGGATTTGCTTCAGTCTCGAAAGGCAACCTATCAAGAAGGAATGGAAATTCCGGAAACTTTCTACACTATAGTAGTTAATACTTCTCGGGTTTTAGCCGGGTTAGTAGTGGATGAGATTATGGGAGAACAGGAGATAGTGATTAAATCCCTGGGTACCTATATTGGCGATATTCGGGGGTTGGGAGGAGCAACTATTCTGGGAGATGGAAGTATTTCTTTAATTTTGGATGTAGCCAGTTTACTCTGGAAATTTTCCCAGGTGGGAGGTTAGTATTTTATGTCCGGTAAAATTTTAATTGTGGATGATGCTGCTTTTATGAGGATGATGCTCAAAGATATCCTTTCTAAAAACGGATACGAAGTGGTGGCCGAAGCTAGTAACGGGCAAGAAGCGGTTCAAAAGTATGAGGAGTTTAAACCAGATTTGGTAACTATGGATATTACCATGCCGGAGATGGACGGAATAGCAGCTGTCAAAGAGATTAAAAAGAAAAACCCGCAGGCGAAAATTATTATGTGTAGCGCTATGGGGCAGCAGGCGATGGTGGTGGATGCCATCCAGGCTGGTGCCCGCGACTTTATCGTAAAGCCGTTTAAGCCGGATCGGGTAATTGAAGCGGTAAAGAAAGTAATGGAAAGCTGACGAGAGATGGTAATCGGTGGTAACTAAGCAAGTTTATCCTAAACGGGTTTTTGCTACTACCCTACGAGAAGTTCGTCATCACCTTCAAGCCCAGGGGGTGGCGCTTATCAATTCTCAGCGAGCGCTGGTTTTATACAATGGTTTTTCTCTCCTGAAGAGAGAATTGGCAGCGCTTTTGCTAAAGGGATGGCCTTGTTTGGGTGGAGAAACGGTTTATTTGCCACTTAAGAATAAAAAAACCTGCTTTCAAAGGATAATTCTGGATGAAGACTGGTTTTTTGTGACTGCTTTCCTGATACAGAAAGAGGGCCATCGGCCTCTTTCTGTAATTTCTCTTTCTGATAGAAATAAACTGATGGAGATAGCCGCTTTTCACGCTAACGGTGGGAATGGTGCTGCTTGCTTTTCAATAAGCGATGATTTTCTTTCTTCTTTCCCTCTGGGGTTGGTTATAGCCAGTCGAGAGGGCACGGTTGAAGGTTGGAACCATCGAATGGAAGTTATAACCGGTTGGCTGGCGGAAGAAGTGAAAAAAAAGTGCTGGCAGGATTTGTTCTCTTCGGCACTTCCGGCTGAAGTGTTGGAAAAAGGTTGGGATTCGGGAGGAACTTTCCTGAAAAATCGGGAATTCATTCATCCTCGCCAGGGGAAAAGGCTGCTCAACCTTTACCTTTTTACTTTTTCTCACGAGGGAGAGCAAAAACTGGGTTTAGTGGTGGAAGATGTTACTGAAAAAGCCCGCTTGGGAGAGAGTGTAAGGCAGATAGAGCGCTTATCCAGTATTGGCCGTTTTATTTCCTCGGTAGCCCATGAAATTAACAACCCCTTGACGGTGATTTATGGTTACAGCCAGATGGTTTCCAACATTTTGGAAGCTAACGCTCAAAAATGTCAATTTTGCCAGACTGCCTACCGGGCGTTAGAAAAAATTGAGAAAGAGGCAGAGCACTGCAGCCGGCTTATCCAGGATTTGGTTGACTTTTCTAAGCCTGCTGCCTTGAACCGGGAGTGGGTTGACCTTAACTCTTTGCTTTCAGAGTCAGTTTCTTTTTTTGAAGTTTATCTTAATTCTAAAAAAGAGCTGGTTTTTAACCTGGACCAAACTTTACCTTTGATATTGTTAGACAAAACTCGGATGAGGCAGGTTTTTGCCAACCTGGCCAAGAATGCTTTTGAGGCTTTGGGAGAAGAAGGCAAAATAGAGGTCAAAACTCAACCGGTAAGGGAACTTCCTCTCTTGGCTTTTGACCGGGGAGGAGTAAAGCGGGCTGAAAATTATATTTTAGTTGAATTTAAAGATACCGGGATGGGTATTCCCCCGGATAAGCTGGGACAGGTATTTGAGCCCTTTTTTACTACCAAAAACCAGGGAACCGGTTTGGGCCTTTCCATCTGTTTTAGCATTGTTCAGGCGCATGGCGGTTGGATGGATATAGAGTCGGAACCAGGGCAGGGGACATCGGTTAAAATTTTTCTTCCCATAGAAGAAGGTGATAACCTTTGAAACCAGAAGTAGGTCTCCATTTATCCCAGTCCCAGCGGCAGCAGATGGTACCCAAGATGGTCCAGGCGGGGGAAATAATGATGATGACTCGGCTTGAGTTGGAAGCCAAATTAGAGAACTTGGTAGAGGATAACCCCTTGGTTGACATTTATGAGGGAGTGATCTGCTACGGGTGTGGCTTTCGCTCTCATCGTTTTTGGGAACGTTGTCCTCGTTGCGGCAGATATCTCAAAGGGAGTACTAATTCAGAAGTGGTCTGGGAAGAGTTTGCTCAGGTCAGCCAGAAAACCAGCTGGCAGGAGATGTGGGAGGGGGAAATTGAAATGTTTGTTTCCCTGACCGAGCGAGAAAAAAACCTGGTGAGAGTGATTGTGGCCAATTTAGATCGGGAAGGGTTTTTGCGGGAAAGCCGGGAGAAATTGGCCTATTTTTTAAAGGAAAAAGAAGAAACGCTGGAGCGGGTAATTGAAAAAGTGCGTTCGGCTGGTTTTTTGGGATTTGCCGCCCGGGATACGGTGGATTTTTTGTTGCTGCAGCTAAGGCAAAAAAAAGTTGCCGGAGAATTGCAAGATGAAGCTCGACTTCGCCGTTTGCTCCATGTCTCTCCCCAGGAATTTCATCAGTTGTTTTTACCTTATCTCGGGGAGCTTTTTTTCTCACCTCTCCAGGCTTTTGAATTTAGTTTAGAAAATCAAGAACGGCAGCAGCTTGAAGGGACATCTTCCGCTTTAGTGCCAGACGCCGAAGTGATTGAGGGGGAAGAAGGTAATTTAGAAGTAATCCTGGTGGACTCTCCTTTTTGGAAAGTGAGCTTAAACCAGGCAGTACTGGAGTGGTATCGGAAAAAGAAGAAAACCCTTTCCCCCCGGGAAAAAGAGTATTTTCAGAGCAAGTTAGCCGAGGCGCGAGAAACTCTTTCTTGCGTGGGTTACCGCCACCGGCTTTTTTTGCGGGTGGTAGAATATATAGTGCAGGTAGAAGCAGAATTTTTTAGGCAAGGGTTCAAGTTTTTTGTGCCTCTTTCTCAACAAACGGTAGCCGAAAACGTGGGAGTGAGTATAAGCGCTGTTTGTCAGGTTTTGAAAGGTAAATCTCTTAAATGTCCGGATGGAATAACCCGAGATTTTAAATTCTTTTTTGATAGTTCCTACCCGGTAAAAGAGATGATCAAACTGATAATTTCTAAAGAAGACCCCGCCCGTCCCCTGTCCGATAAGAAAATTGGGGAAGAGCTCCGCTCGGCCGGCTTCTCGGTGGCCCGGCGAACAGTAGCGCTTTACCGGGGAGAAATAGGCATTTTACCCTCCCATCTGAGAAAAAAGTTACTCTCCGCTCACTAACTCTCTCTTTTTAGGTTAGACCTCCCATGCCCCTTCGGGGCACCAGATAACACAGATAATAATGAAAACAAAATTCAATATAATTTTAGAGAAACAATAGTGGTCTATTTTTTCAGTTTTTCGTTTTTTAAGTTTTTGCCTTTTTAGTTTGTTTTGTTTTTTAGGGGGTTATAAGGGGGCGAAGCCCCCATTATAGTCGGAAGTATTCCCCCTTTCTCAGTTATTTTAGTTTTTTCTTTAATCCTTGCCTTTTCGGGGTTAGAGGGGGTAAACCCCCCTATTTGGCAGGAAATTTTATCACATAAGGTGAGAAGGGTTTATTTTGGGAGGTGATGGTTAGTGGTTGGTCAAATAGATCCGGTGCTTTCTCTTTTGGAGCGCGGACTTGACCTGGTTCAGGCTCGGCAAGAGTTACTTGTGCAAAACGTAGCCAATGTGGAAACTCCGAAGTATCAAAGGAAAGATCTGGACTTTGAAGCCGCTTTACAGGAATCTTTGCGGGATAAAAAAGAGGGGGTTTCTCTTCGGGTGACTCAGCCGGCTCACCTTTCCTCGGCGAGTGAGTCTGGATTACGGGAAAAAGAAAGTAACTATTGGATCAGACAAGACGGCTCTGGGGTAGATATAGAGCAGGAAATGAGCCTGGTGTTGGAAAACACTCTTTATTACCAGATGCTGGCACGGATGACTTCGGATAAACTTAGCCAGTTGCGAACTGTTGCTCGGGAGGTGAGATAAATGTCGGTTTTTAGTACTCTGGGAATTAGCGCTTCTGCCCTGACAGCTGAGCGATTACGGATGGATGTGGTAGCTGCTAACTTAGCCAATGTCGATACTACTCGCACCGCCAGCGGCGAGGTTTATTATCGAAAAGAAGTAGTTTTCCGCCCGCTGGAAAACGGGGGAGTAAAGGCCACCGCCGTATTTGAGGATCGTACCACCCCTACCCGCTTGGTTTATCAACCGGAGCACCCCGATGCCGATGCCCGGGGGATGGTAGAGTATCCTAATGTGGTCTTGGTTAACGAAATGGTGGACTTGATGGCAGCCAATCGAGCCTATCAGGCTAATATAACCGCTTTAAACGCCACCAAGGAAATAATGAGCCGGGCTATTAATATTGGTCGCTAACTGAGGTGAGAGGAATGCAAGTAGGCCAGATTTTTACCCATACCCCGCTGATGGCTTCCCCGGAAAAAGGAGGACCAGCGGAGGGAGATTTTAGCCAAGCGCTGGGAGATGCTCTCTCCCGGGTTAATCGGCTGCAGCTGACAGCGGATCAGGCAATAGAATCGGTAATCTCCGGAGAAGAACCTAATATTCATCAGGCGATTATTGCTTTGGAAAAAGCCCAGATAGCGCTTGAAGTCACGATTCAGGTGAGGAATAAAGTAGTAGAAGCTTACCAAGAAATTATGCGGATGCAAGTTTAAAAAAATGAACAGCCCATTAGCAACTATTTCCAACTCTTTTAAAAATATTTGGAATGGTATGAACCAGGGACAACGGTTGCTATTTATTCTTATTTCCACCGCTTTGGTAGCTGGGATTGTTACTCTTTTGATGTACTCATCTCAGCCCGATTATGTGGTTCTTTTTCGCGACCTTGGTCCAGGTGAGAGTGGAGAAGTAGTGGATAAATTAGAAGAAATGGGCATTCCCTATCGAATTTCAGCCGGAGGAACCCAAATCGAAGTCCCGCAAAGCGCGCTTCACCGGGCGCGGATGCAGCTTGCCCAAGAAGGACTTCCTCCTCAGGGGCAGGGGTTTGAGGTATTTGACCAGAACAATTTTGGCTTAACCAGTTTTCTCCAGGAGGTAAACTACCAAAGAGCGCTTCAAGGAGAGCTGGAGCGGACTATTTCTCAAATGAAGGAGATAAAAAGCGCCCGGGTTCATCTGGTTCTTCCCAAAGAAGAACTTTTTTTGGAAGAAGAGAAACCCCCAACCGCCTCAGTCGTGCTCGAATTGCGCTCGGGTAGCCGACTGAGTGCTTCTCAGATAGAAGCCATTGCCCAACTGGTGGCCAATGGTGTAGAGGGATTAGACCCCACGCGGGTGGCGATTGTGGACCAGGCAGGTAACATTCTGGCCAGTGGTTCAGGAGAAGAAGGTTCCTTTCTTAGTTTGCCCCAGCTCACCGCTACTCAGTTGGAAGTTAAAAAGGAAGTGGAAGAGAGTTTAACTCAAAGAGTACAATCGATGTTGGAGAGCGCCCTTGGTTATCAAAAAGCAGTGGTTCGGGTTAGTGCCGACCTTGATTTTGAAAGACGGGAAGGGGAAAAAGAAAGTTTTCAGCCGGTAACCGGGGGAGAGGGAGTGGTCCGTAGCCTGCAGGAGATGGAAGAAGAGTATCAAGGCGGGGGACAAGCGCCAGGTGGGGTTCCGGGAGTAGCCTCTAATATTCCTATATATGCGGGAGAGCCGGAGTCAGAATCGGAAAGCAGTAGTTACAGCAAAAGGGAATCGACCACTAACTATGAAGTTAATCGGTTTTTGGAGCGCTATGCCTCAGCTCCAGGTGAAATCAAACGGCTTTCGGTAGCAGTGTTAGTGGATAGCAGCCTTTCTCCAGCAGAGGTGGAGAAAATTGAAGGAGTGGTAAGGGGCGCAGTAGGAATTAACCCAGAACGAGGGGATATGGTTATTGTGGAGTCTCTTCCTTTCAGTCAGGATTTCTTGGCTGAAGAACGAGAGGCTCTGGCAGCTCAGAGAAGGATGGAGTTAATAACCCTCCTGGGCAAATACGGGATTTTAGCCTTGCTGGTTTTAGTTCTTTATTCTCTGGGAAGAAGGATACTGACCGCAGTCACCGCTCCTGAAGAAGTAACGGCTGAAGTTTATGAGGAGCTGGAAGAGAGAGAAGGGTTTGAAGAGAAATTGCAGCCGGTGAGGCCGGCAGAACTCAGTCCAGAGGAGAAAGCCAAGTTGGAAGTCCAAAAGCACATGGAAAACGAAATCCGCCGTTTAGTTCAGGATAATCCGGAAGACGCGGCGAGATTGATTAGAAATTGGTTGGCGGAGGAATAGGCTTATGGCAGTTATCCCCCGGCGCGGACTTAATGGTAGACAGAAAGCGGCTATTTTGCTTGTCAGCTTGGGGCCGGATGCGGCAGCCCAGGTACTGAAGAAATTGTCCAACGATGAGATTGAAGATATTACCTTTGAAATTGCTGCTTTGGAAAGAGTCCCGCCTGAGGTTCGGGAAGAGGTGGTAAGCGAATTTTACCATATGGCTCTGGCGCAGGAGTATATTTCCCAGGGAGGAGTAGAGTTTGCCCGCCTTCTGTTGGAAAAGGCGGTGGGACCTCATCGAGCAAGTGAAATTATCGGCCGGCTGTCAGCTACCTTAGAAGTTACTCCCTTTGAATCTCTGCGGCGAGCCGACCCCCTGCAGTTGCTCAATTTCATTCAGAACGAACACCCACAAACCATTGCTCTTATTCTTTCTTATTTAAAACCTGATCAGTCAGCTATGATTTTGGGCAATCTACCAGAGAGTGTTCGGGGAGAGGTAGCTATGCGACTGGCTCTCATGGACCGGACTTCGCCGGAAGTAGTACGGGAGGTGGAGTCTATTTTGGAGAGAAAAGTTTCTTCCTTCCTGGGTCAAGATTTCACCCGGGTAGGGGGAAAAGAAAAATTAGTAGAAATTCTCAACAAAAGTGATCGAGGAACCGAGAAAAGCATTTTGGAAGCTCTGGAGGAAAGAGATCCGGAACTGGCCGAAGAGGTTAAGTCGGAGATGTTTGTTTTTGAAGATATTGTGTTACTTGATGACCGGGCGATTCAGCTGGTCTTGCGGCAAATAGATACCAAGGACCTGGCTTTGGCGCTCAAGGGAGCCTCGGGTGAAGTCCAGGAGAAAATTTTCCGTAATATGTCGCAGCGGGCAGCACAGATGCTGCGAGAGGATATGGAATACATGGGGCCGGTGAGAGCACGGATGGTCAACGAGGCCCAACAGAAGGTGGTCAACGTTATCCGCCGCCTGGAAGAGTCGGGCGAGATCGTCATTGCCCGGGGAGGGGAGGACGAGATTATTGTATAGGCTGTATAAACGGGTGGAGTTGCTGCCGGAAAAGATGTACTTAGGGGAAGAAGAGAGTTTTAACAATCAGGAAATTCGGCCAGCAGATGATGGGAAAGGGGAAAAAGAAAAAAGAGAGAAGCAATATTTGGAAGAACAGCACAGAAAAGGAAAGTTGATAGTTGAGCAGGCTCGAGCGGAAGCAGAGGCAATTGTGGCCCGGGCCAAAGAAGAAGAGGAAGAGATAAAAATTCGCGCCCGAGAAGCGGGTTGGCAGGAAGGGATAGCTCAGGGAAAAAAGCAGGTGGAAGAAGAATGGCAAAAACGGGTAAAAATATGGGAGACGTGGTTAGAGAAAATAGAAAAAAGAGAACAAGATGTGTTGGCGAAACTTGAAGAACCATTGCTTGAGTTAAGTTTTGCTCTGGCTGAAAAGATTATCCAGCGGGAAGCAGAGAGAGAACCTTTTGTTAAGCAAGTGATAGAGAGTGCTATTCGAAAATTAACTTATAAAGAACGGGTGTTGGTGCGGGTGAACCCTGGGGAATATCAGTTGGTTCGCGAGATAAAAGATCGCTTAATGGAGGAAATTGACGGCTTAAGATTTCTGGAAATCCAGGAGGACCCTCGGGTTGAAGCAGGAGGGTGTTTGCTGGAGACGGTTTTTGGCAATATTGACGGACGGGTGAAAACCCAGCTGGAATATTTACGAGAAGAGCTTCTCCGGGTGGTGAGAGAAGAAGATGTTTGAAGTCGAACTTTTGAAGAAAAAGATAAACGAGCTCAACCCCTTACGGTTGAATGGAAAGATACTTAAATCGGTGGGGATTGTGCTTGAGTCTCAAGGACCTTCCTGTCCGGTGGGAGAGGTATGCCAGATTCGTTCTTCCGGCCGAGAGACGGGTATTTTGGCTGAGGTAGTTGGATTTCGAGAAGATAAAACTTTACTCATGCCTCTTGGGGAGAGAAACGGGATAGAACCGGGGAGCGAAGTGATATCTCTGGGTCGGGAGGTAACGGTTCGAGCAGGTAGAGGCCTTTTGGGCCGGGTTTTAGGTGCTCTGGGAGAACCGATAGATGGTCGAGGGCCACTGGAGTGGGAAAGAGAGTATCCTCTGGAGCAGGAACCCCCTAATCCTCTGGAGCGGAAGCGGATTGACCAGGTGCTTCCCTTTGGGATTAGGGCAATTGATGGAGCTTTAACCTGCGGAAAAGGTCAGCGGGTAGGAATTTTTTCTGGTAGTGGCGTGGGTAAAAGCACGCTGCTGGGAATGATTGCGCGTAATGCCAAAAGCGATGTTAATGTGATTGCCCTGGTGGGCGAGCGGGGGAGAGAGGTTAAGGAATTTATTGAACGGGACCTGGGGGAAGAAGGCCTGAAAAAAAGCTGTTTGGTGGTAGCTACTTCGGATAAAGCGCCTTTGTTAAGAATAAAAGCTGCTTTTTCAGCAACCGCTATTGCCGAATACTTCAGAGATCAGGGATTGGATGTTTTGTTTATGATGGATTCGGTCACCCGCCTGGCTTTGGCTCAGCGGGAAGTAGGACTGGCAGTAGGGGAGCCTCCTACTACGCGAGGGTATACTCCCTCGGTCTTTACCCTGCTTCCCCGGTTGATGGAGCGAATGGGAACTTCCTCTCGGGGAACGATAACCGCCCTTTATACCGTTTTAGTTGAAGGAGATGACATGAATGAACCGATTGCCGATACGGTACGGGGGATTTTAGATGGGCATCTGGTTCTTTCCCGTAAGTTATCTTTTGCCGGTCATTATCCGGCAATCGATGTTTTGCAGAGCATCAGCCGACTTATGCCGGAAATTACCACCCCTGAACACCAGGCGGTGGCCCAGAAACTGCGCCAGGTACTGGCAGTATACCAAGAGGCTGAGGACCTGGTGAATATCGGTGCCTATGAGCCTGGTTCTAACCCGCAGATTGACTATGCGCTGCGAATGATTCAGCCGGTTAACCAGTTTCTTAGGCAAGGTGTTTGGGAAAAAGTAGATTTTCAAGGTACGCTTGAGCAGTTATTTGCTTTGTTTGCGGAGGCAAGAGATGAACGGGTATCAGTTTAAGTTGCAAAAAGTTTTAGATACCCGGAAAATCCGGCAGGAGTTGATAGAGACTAAACTGGTGGAACTGGAAAGGCTGGCCGGTTCTCAGAAAGAACATCTCAAACTGGTTCTGCACCAGCGAGAAAAAATGGCAGTTGAGAGGAGCGAAGAGAGGCAAACCGGGGAAATAGTTGTGGATACAGAGGTTTTCTATCAACAGTATCTGGAGGTATTAACGCGCAAAGCAGAGGAGATTAAACGCTATTTGTTCGAGCTGGAAGAGAGGATTAAAGAGACCAAAAAAGAGCTACTACAGGCATCGATGGAGCGAAAGATAGTAGAAAAACTTAAAGATAAAGATTACCAGAGTTTTGTTTTAGATTTAGAGCGCAACAACCAGAAACAACTGGATGAAGTGGCTATCCAGAGTTTTCGGAGGGATAAGAAATGATTCCCAGTGGTTTGCAAAGAGTATTAAGCCGGATAGAAGAGATAGAGGGACGCTTTTCCTTATCTTCTCCCTCACCGGTGACATCTAAGCCTGCCGGTCGGATAGAGGTAAAAAGGGAAGATAGCTCTTTTGAAGAATTGATTTCGGAATACGCTCGCCAAAATAAGCTTGATCCCGATTTGGTTGACCGGGTAGTGCAAGCTGAGTCAGGATATGACCCTCAGGCCGTCTCTCCTCGGGGAGCGATGGGTCTTATGCAGCTTATGCCTGGTACCTGTGATTTTTTAGGAGTGAACGACCCTTTTGACCCGCGGGAGAACTTAGCAGGTGGTACTAAGTATTTACGGGGACTTCTGGATCAATTTGGTGATCTGCGGTTGGCACTTGCCGCTTATAATGCTGGACCTTCTCGGGTGAAAGAGTACGGGGGAGTGCCGCCATTTTCTGAGACTGAAAGCTATTTGAAGAAAATATTAGGAGAATAAAGGGGTAAAAAATGGCTCAGAAAAAAGCCGGTCAAAACCCTAAAAAAACTAAAGCGACAAAAGAAAAAAAGAATAAAAAGAGTAGCAAGGAAAAAATCCCTCGTGGACGGTCGAATTTAATGGAGACGATGTTACCCCTCGTTCTTTTTGGGATTACGCTGGTCCTTTTTCTAAATTTTGCTGGATTTATCAATTTACCTTATTTGGATTTTATCA
Organism: Candidatus Atribacteria bacterium; assembly: GCA_030156825.1. Lineage (GTDB taxonomy): Bacteria > Atribacterota > Atribacteria > Atribacterales > JASGLU01 > JASGLU01. The sequence goes on from JASGLU010000008.1 coordinate 21,760, forward strand.
ACCCAACGCCAGGAGAAAAGGGGGAGGTGGTAAAAAAAGTAGAAGAGATAGAGAGTAACGGTATGACACCGGAGGTAACTTATCCCGGGCCTACTCTGGATGCTGCAGAACCAGAAGAGTTAGAAGAAGTAGAAGTGCCAGAATCAGAAGAGACACCTTTGCCAGAAGGGGAGGCAATTTTAGCAGAGGAAACAGAAGAGCCGGAAGCAGAGGAGTCAGAGACCGATGAAGAAGGATATTGGCGGCTGGCTAAAATTTATAGTGCGATGAAACCCCAGGAGGCAGTCCAGATTATGACTAACCTGCCGGACCAGGAGGTGGTTAAAATTTTGTCCTTTATGAAAGAGCGGGAAGTGGCCAACATCTTGAGTCTCATGGAGCCGGAACGAGCGGCCGACCTGCTCCAACAAACGATAGAAAGGAGGTGAAAAAATGAGTTTTTTTGTGTTACCAGAAGCGGCTTTAGCGGCTATTCATACTCCCTCATCAGGGGAAAAAAGCAAGGTTCAATCTGCTGATACCGGCGAGTTTGACCAGATTTTGGAGGAGAACTGTTCTGGGAAAAACTGTTTTCCCGATGTGGTTTCGGCTTTAGGAGGATCAGAGGCGACCTTAGCCAATTACCGCTTGACTTGTCCTTCGACTGGAACAAATCCAGAACCTAAACCAGTTTCTTCCTGTCAGTCAAACAACTGCTCGCTCTCATCTTCTGCTTGCTCTCAGCCGAGCATTTCTCTGGATGGGAGATTAGAGCAAATTCGGCAAGGAATAGAGAATTTTTTGAGTGAGCTGCAGTCGTTCAACTTTTCTCTGGATTGGGGAGAAAAAGGTAAAGTTGAGTTGGTTGGACAAGCCGGGGAAAATGGTGAGTTTGGGTTTCAGCTTTCGGGTAATAAAGAAGCAATAGCTGATCTTTTGGCCCGGGCTTTGGAATATTTGCTTTCCTGGGAGGAAGCTCGCGTTTCAGCTGTAACCTCGACCAACCCTTGTTCCCTGGGGGGTAATGGTTGTCCTCTCCCAGTAGGGGAAACACAGGCGTTTGTGAGTTCTGCCGGAGGAACGGAAGCGGAAAGCCTTTTTTCTGAAGTTACTCCTGAGGGCTTATCTCCTTTTTTAGAAGGGGAAGAGGCAACTTCAACTGGTGCGATTTTAGCTGAAGCAGCCCCCACTGAAACAGCTAATCTATCTTCTACCCTTACGGGCGCATCTTTGGAGGAGAGTCAGCTGGCAGGGACAGCAACAGAGGCAACCCTATCGGTTTTAGCTGGAGAAGAAGGTGGGCTCTCCTTTTCTTCGGGAAAGGGCAGCCAACCGGAATTTTCTTCGGGAGAGATGGGCGAAAAAACCTCGGGGGGAGAGAACCTTCTTTTCTCGAATACAAAGATTGCAACTGACGCTGGCAGAGAAAAGGGAGAATTTGAGCCGGTGGTGGGAGAAAGTCCGTCTGTGCTTTCTAAAAATGAGGCCGAGTTAGTTTTTTCTCTGGAGGCGTCGGCGGATAATTCCAACCGGTTAGACAAGGTGCAGGCTCTTTTTGACCGAATTTTTGAGCTGGCTACCCGGGAGGAAGGACCGAAAAAGTTGGTTATTAAGCTGGAACCGGAAAGCCTGGGTTCTATCGTAGTTCAAGTGATGGAAGACGGGAAACGAGTCCAGTGTTTCTGGCAGGTGGCTGACCCCAAAACCCAGGAATTGATTGAGCAAAATTTACCTTTGCTCGAGGCCCGGCTGGGGAATGAGGGCATGTCGTTCCAGAATTTCCTGGGAGAAGAGCGGGGATATTGGAATGGGGAGCAGGCTGAATTTCTTTCTTCCGCCGGTAGCGGAGGGTTTGCCCCTTATTTGGGTGATGCTGATTTAGGGGAAACAACTCCTTCTTTCAATTGGGCATTGCATCCGGGGCAAGTGAATCTTTTAATATAGGAGGTGAAGCAGTTGATTATAGCGGTAGATAGTGCTACGCAATCCAATAGTGCGGTTGCCGAAAGTAAAAGAAATACTCTTGACGGGGAAGATTTTATGCAGCTTTTATTGCTCCAACTCCAGCACCAGAACCCACTTGAGCCTATGAGTGAGCAGGAGTTTGGAGCACAGTTAGCCCAGTATAATACTCTCTCTGAGATGCAGAAGGTCAACCAGAACCTGCAATCCCTCCTTTTCCTCCAGGCCGGCAACTTGATAGGCCAGGAGGTAAATTTGATAAATGGAGAAAGCGGTGAAATTGAGGGAGTGTCTATCCAGAACAAGGCGCTTACCCTTTGGGTGGGAGGAAAAGAGTATTCGCTATCAGAAGTAGCCGGGGTGGGGGAAGTCTGATGGTTGAGCAGGTAGGCTTTCGCCCTTACTCTTCTGAAATTTCTCCGGTTACTCCTCTTCGCCGGAATTCGATTTCGAAGGGTAAAGACGCAACTTCGTTTGAGGACATTCTGTCTCAAACGGAGATTACCTTTTCTGCCCATGCCCGCCAGCGATTGCAGGAGCGGGGTATTACTCTTGACGGGCCGATTTTGGATCGGCTTTCGCAGGCGATTCACAGAATAGAAGCTAAAAAAGGAGAAAGTTCACTGGTGATGGTAGATGATATTAGTTTTATAGTCAATATCCCTAACCGGGTGGTGATTACCTGCCTTGATGGCCAATCCCGGCGGGGGAACGTGTTTACCAATATTGATTCGGCGGTAATTATGTAGTTTGAAAACAGGAGCTGGACCGCGTTGGCGGGGGCTCCCTGAAGGGAGGTTGTGAGGGAAAATGATGCGTTCTCTTTTTTCCGGAGTTTCTGGTTTAAAAAATCACCAGACCCGGATGGATGTAATTGGTAATAATATTGCCAATGTGAATACCGTAGCTTTCAAAGCCGGTCGGGTTACCTTCGAAGATATTTTAAGCCAAACGGTCGAAGGTGCCCGCAGCCCGCAAACAGGAGGGCTGGGAGGAGTAAACCCCAAGCAGATTGGTTTGGGGATGAGTGTAGCCGGAGTTGACACTATTTTTACTCCCGGGAGCATCGAAACCACCAATAACCCTACCGATTTTGCTATTCAGGGCTCGGGTTTTTTTGTGGTGAGCGATGGCGAGCAAGTTTACTATACCCGAGATGGAGCTTTTAAAGAGTCGGCTGATGGTTCTCTGGTAAACAGCAGTGGCCTGCGTTTGCAGGGCTGGATGGCTGATGCCGATGGGGTAATCGATACTAACCAGGCCCTGCAGAATATCGTTATCCCGGTGGACGATCAGATGAGACCAAAGGCAACCGATAGCCTCGACTTTGAAGGTAACTTGGATGCCAACGCTGCTGTGGGAGACACCTGGACCACCAGCGTGCAGGTTTTTGATTCTCTGGGTAACACCCATAACTTAACGGTGGTCTTTGATAAAACTGCAGAGAATACCTGGGACTGGGATGCAACTTTAGATGGAGATACTACTTCTGGTGGCTCGGGCACAATTGTATTCAGCCCGGATGGTTCAATTTCCTCTGGAGGCACAGGTACAGCCAACTTTACTGTAGCAGGCGCTAATCCTCTTAACCTTAATATTGATTTTTCCCAGCTGACTCAGTTTGGGGGTAATCCCACCGCCTATATCGGTTTCCAGAATGGATACGAGGCTGGATCGCTGGATATGGTGTCTACCGATTCCAGCGGGGTGCTGACCGGTATTTTCACCAATGGTCAGTCTAAAGCCTTGGGTCAGATAGCACTGGCTAACTTTTCCAACCCTGGTGGCCTTTTGAAACAAGGGGGAAATCTCTATCAGATTTCCAATAATTCCGGTTTACCCAGCATTGGCCCGGCTGATAGTGGGGGCCGGGGCAGCATCGCTGTGGGCTCGCTCGAGATGTCCAACGTTGATTTGGCACAGGAGTTTACCAATATGATTATCACCCAGCGGGGCTTCCAGGCCAATTCTCGGGTAATTACCGTGTCAGATGAAATGTTGCAGGACCTAATAAATATTAAACGGTAAGGAGGTTGAGTTGCCCCCTCCTTTGGGGAGGGGGCGCCTAAATGATATTACTTACCCGACTGAACGGATCGACTTTTATGGTAAATTCTGACCTGATCGAGACGATTGAGGCCACCCCAGACTCGGTAATTACTCTGGTGACTGGCAAAAAATTGGTGGTTCGCGAATCGGTAACCGAGATTTTGGAAAAAATTGTTGCTTTTCGCAACCGGACCGGTGCCAGTTCGATTTTAATTAAAACTAAAGAAAACATAGAAAATTGGGAGGAGTGAATATGGATAGGGCAACTATTATTGGTTTGCTTTTAGGGGTGGTTTTGTTGATTTGGGGAGTGATGGGTTCTTCAGCCGATATCCAGGTATATGTCAGCTATTCCGCTTTGCTGATTACCGGAGGTGGAGCGCTGGCGGCTACCCTTATCAGCTTCCGATTTGAACAGGTTTTAAAGGCTTTTCATCTTTTTCGGATTGCCATGCGAGAGAAACTCCCCAGTCCGTCGGAGATTATCTTAATTTTAGTATCTTTGGCTGAGAAAGCGCGCAAAGAGGGTTTGCTCGCTTTGGAAGAGGAATCTGACCGACTGGATGACCTTTTCTTTAAGAAGGGAATTCAGCTGGTAGTAGACGGGACCGATCCTCAGCTGGTGAAAAGTATTATGGAGACGGAATTAGCTTTCTTGGAGGAACGCCACCGGACCGGTCGATCTATTTTTGAAACCATGGGTGCTTTTGCCCCTGCTTTTGGGCTCATCGGGACTTTGGTGGGCCTGGTAGCAATGCTGGTTAACTTAAACGATCCCAGTCGGGTGGGACCAGGGATGGCAGTGGCTCTTTTGACCACTCTGTATGGAGCGGTAATCGCCAATCTTTTCTGTCTGCCGGTAGCTAATAAATTAAAACTGAGGAATGAAGAAGAGGTTTTACTGAAAGAAGTAATCATTGAAGGTATTTTATCGATTCAGGCGGGGGATAACCCCCGAATTGTGGAAGAAAAACTCAAGTCCTTCTTTGCCCCCGAAGCTCGAAAAGAATTTGAAGAGGGAAAATCTGAGGGTGAACAGGTGATTCCTCTTCGGCGAGAAGGTAGAGGAGCGTGAATTGAGTGGTAAGAAGGCGTAGAACTGAGGAGCAAACATCGGGGGCTCCGGCCTGGACGCAAACCTATGGGGACTTTATGTCGCTTTTACTTTGTTTTTTTGTTTTATTGTTTGCTCTCTCTACTATCGATGTTGCCCGCTTTAAAGAGGTGATTTCCTCCATTCAAGGAGCGTTGGGAGTGCTGGAAGGGGGGCCGCGGGTGTTAGAGCCGGCTGATATTCCAGTGCCCAAACCTCCTACTCAGATTAACCCCTCAGGGATGGTGGAGCTGAAGCTGGCTGGCCTGATGAAGGAAATAGAGAAAAAATTGGTAAAAGAAGGGAGCCTTACCTCGGACCAGGTGAGTTTTAAGATTGACGAGCGGGGGCTGGTAATTACTTTTTTGGATGAAGTGCTGTTTGATATTGGCAAAGCTGATTTAAAACCAGAGATGTTGCCGGTTTTGGACTCGTTAGCTGAGGTGTTAGGGACAGTTAATAATTCGGTGAGGATTGAGGGTCACACTTGTGATTTACCGATTCATACCGATCGTTTTCCTTCTAACTGGGAACTATCGGCGGCACGGGCGATTGCAGTTTTACGTTACCTGGTGGAAGAAAAAGATATTTCTCCCCAAAAGCTGATTGCTGTCGGTTACGGCCAGTATCGGCCGCTGGTTCCTAACCTTGATGAGGAACACCGGAGAAAGAACCGAAGGGTAGAAATAGTAATTTTACGGGATGAGGAGGAGCTGAGAAATGCCTGAAGAAGAAAAAGAAGAAGTAGAAAACGCCCCGCAGCGGGGTTTTTCTTTTCAGAAGGTTATGATGCTTGCTACCTTCATTTTGATCGGGTTTATGGTTTTCATTTACCTGAATCAAAGCGGAATGTTGAGCAATCTTTCAGCCGGGTCGAGTGAAAAAGAAGAGTCTTCGGTTTTTTACCAGTTTGAACCCCATTTTTTGGTGAACCTGGCTGATACTCAAGTTTTGCGTTATTTAAAGGTGGTACTGGGGGTTGAAGTGTCGAACCAACGGGTAGCTCAAGAGCTTGCCAATCGACAGGTAGAAGTGCGAGATGCTCTCATTATGGTTATGAGTGCCAAGCAGTCAGAGGATTTAGCTACCACCGAGGGGAAAGAACAATTGAAAGAAGAGATCAAAGATACCTTGAACCGCCTGGTGGGTGAGCAAGGAGAAGTAAAAGAGGTATATTTTGTTGATTTTGTTATGCAGTAATCAGGGAGGAAGACTATGGGAGAAATCTTATCCCAAGAAGAGATAGATGCTTTACTTCGAGCCCTTTCCTCCGGAGAGGTGGAAGCGGAGGAGGTAAAAGAAGAGGAACGGAGAGAAAGAACGGCGGTAAAACCCTATGATTTCCGCCGGCCGGAAAAATTTTCCAAAGACCAGATTCGAACTTTACACATGATTTTTTCCGCTTACAGCCGTTTGGTTTCTACTAACCTGGCGGGATTTTTGCGCAGTCGAGTTCAGGTGGAGTTAATTTCTATCGATCAGCTTACTTATGATGAATTTGTGAGGTCCGTTCCTAATCCGGCCTTTATCTGTATTTTTTCTCTTTTACCGCTGGAAGGGAGATGCGTCTTGCAGATGGGTTTAGATGCGGTGTTTCCCATGATTGACCGATTGTTAGGAGGGCCAGGAGCTGTGCCGGCTAACCTTCGATCTTTGACCGAAATTGAGAATCGGATCATGGGGGAAGTGGTAGCTCGCATGATGAGTGCCCTTGGGGAAGCCTGGGAGAACATCTTTCGCATTGACCCCCGGGTGGAAGCCTGGGAATCCAACCTGGAATTTGTGCAGGTGGTTTCAGGTAACGATATGATAATTCTCTTTACTTTTAAGCTGGATATGGGAGATAAGTCGGGGATGATTACTATTTGCATTCCCTATATTGTGATAGAGCCGATTACCCAGAATTTGAGTGCTTCCCTCTGGTTTGCCGGCCGGTCAACTCATGATGTGGAGGAAGTTAAAGCTAAGACCCAGAAAAGGTTGGAGCGGGTTAAGTTACCGTTAATAGTAGAGTTGGGGCGGACCTTTATTAGTTTGCGAGACCTCCTCAACCTTGAGCTGGGAGACGTGATAGTTTTGGATCGGCGGGTGAAAGAACCACTGGAGGTTTTGGTGGGGAAAAAACCTAAAATGAAAGGGGTAGCCGGCCGTTTGGGAAATAGGTTAGCGGTGAAAATTCTGGACTTAAAGGAGGAACCTGATGAGTGATAACCAACTGAGTGTTCAGGAAAAAGATATAATTGGTGAACTGGGCAATATCTCTATGGGTTCAGCCGCCACCGCTTTGAGTGGCCTGCTGAACCGGAAAGTGGAAATAACCGTTCCTCAGGTAGAACTCGTTTCTGTAACTGAAGTGGAAAAAGTTTTACCCGAGAAACACCTGATGATTAAAGTGGAGTATCAGGAAGGGTTCACCGGAAGTAATATTTTGCTGATAAAGGAAAAAGATGCTCTTTTCATGGTAGCTTTAATGATGCAGCAAGAAGAGCCAATGGAGGGTCTGGATGAACTTGGAATGAGTGCTCTGGGAGAGGCTATGAACCAGATGATGGGTTCGGCTTCCACTGCCTTATCCGATTTTCTGGGGAAGAAAATTATTATCTCTCCCCCAGAAATTATCTGGCAGAAAGTGGAAGAAGCGGAGAAAGCCTGGTTTCGCCAACAGGAGGGAGATTACCTGGTAAAGACCACTTTCCGACTGGTGGTGGAGGGAGTAATCGACAGTTTTATGCTTCAGCTGCTTCCGCTTTCTTTTGCAAGGGAGATGGTAGCCTCTTTGCAAGGGGAAGAGCAAGAACAAACTCTGCCTGAGGAAGAAGAAACCGTTTCCCAAGCGACTTCCGGAGAAGTTTTTGAAGAAGAGCTTGCAGAAGAAGAAATTGAGCAAGCAGAAGCCCCTCCGATTAAAGAAAAGAAGGAAGTTAAGGCTAAAACAGTGGAGTTCGGTCAGTTCCGGGAGGAAGGAAAAGGGGCAAAAAAAGCCAACCTGGACTTGATTATGGATGTGAGTTTACCCATAGCGGTGGAGCTGGGGAGGACCAGATTGCTTGTCCGGGAAATTCTTAATCTGGGGCCAGGTTCGATTCTGGAACTGGAAAAATTGGCGGGAGAACCGGCTGATTTATACGTGAATGATATCCTTTTTGCCCGGGGTGAGGTGGTAGTAATTGAGGAGAATTTTGGAGTGCGAATTACCGAAATTATAAGCCCGGAAGAGCGGATGAAAAATGCGCGGGAGGCCCAGTCCTCAGGATGAAAAAGTATCGGCTTTTAATCAGCTTGACCGTGGGAAAACTTATAAGGGAAGGTTTTGTTTCCCGGGTTTGGGCACAGGAAGAGGAATTAAATTTGCCTGAATATCCCCCGCCTTCTGCCGGAGGGGGAGGAGGGGTTTTGCAGTTAATTCTGGCATTTTTGCTGGTTTTAGCTGCTCTTTGGGGTTTTTATTATCTTTTGCGCCGCTTTGGTAACCAGGGTCCGCGTCGGTTAGCTTCAAAATACGTTTCTCTGATCGATTTTTTACCGGTTAAACCCAACTTTTCTCTTTATCTGTTTCAGGTAGGAGAGCGGGTAATTTTGGTGGCTCAAACCGGAAATACAGTCAGGGAGATAGCCGATTTTGCTCCGGAGGACCTTTCCCAGAATCCTTCTTCTACTGGAGCTTTTTCTAACTATTTAGACCGTTTTTTTGGGAGGAAAAAGGAAAGTGGAGAGTAACCGGAAAAAGCTGGTTTTCCTTGGGGTACTGGTTGCTTGCTTTATTTTTTTCTTTCTACCGACCAAGTTGAGTGCCCAGGAGTTGCCACTGGTTTTACCCCGGGTAACGGTAGAGGCAGGAGAGGCAGAACAACCGGAAGAGTTGGTTCTTTCTCTGCAGATTTTGGTTCTTCTTACCATATTGAGTTTAGCACCGGCCATTTTGATATTGCTTACCTCTTTTACCCGAATTGTGGTGGCTCTGGCTTTTGTCCGCAATGCTCTGGGTTCGCCTCAAATACCGCCCACCCCGGTTTTAATTGGCTTATCTCTTTTTCTCACTTTTTTGGTGATGGCTCCTACTTTTGGAGAAATCAATCAGCAGGCTATCCAGCCTTATCTGGAAGGAGAAATTACCCAGTCGGAGGCGTGGAATCAGGGAACAGATATTTTACGAAATTTTATGTTCCGCCAGGTCGATGAGAAAGACTTATCTTTGATGGTTTCTTTGGCTCGTATGCCTCGGCCTAACACTCGGTCCGATATTCCAACCCATGTACTTATTCCGGCTTTTATCCTTAGTGAGTTGCGAATAGCTTTTACTCTGGGATTTTTGGTGTATGTTCCTTTTCTTTTAATCGACATGGTGGTGGCCAGCATTCTTATGTCGATGGGGATGATGATGTTGCCCCCGGTTATGATTTCCCTGCCTTTTAAGATTCTACTTTTTGTTTTAGTGGATGGATGGGATCTGGTTACCCGGGGGATTGTAATGAGCGTGAGATAAGGGGGCTTAATTGTGACTGAAGAGCTACTTTTGGAAATAGGGAACCAGGCCTTGTGGGTAGTGTTGAAAGTAGCCCTTCCGATTTTAGGAGCGGCTCTTCTGGTAGGAATTTTAGTGAGTATTTTTCAGGCGGTAACTCAAATCCATGAACTTACCCTTACTTTTGTTCCTAAAATTCTGGTAGTGATGTTAGTAGTAGTTTTACTCGGTCCCTGGATGCTGCGCACTTTTTTGGATTTCATGAACCAACTTTACTGGGCTTTGCCTACTTTAGTGAGGTAAGTTGGTGGAGAGTTTGTTTTTGCTGCCCAGTTATTTTTTACCTTTTTTGCTGGTTTGGATGAGACTGCTCGGGCTTTTCTTGATTGCACCGGTGTTTAACAGTCGGTTGATTCCCATTCCGGTGAAAGTGGGCCTCTCTTTCATGATAGCTTTAGTAATGGCTTTAGTCATCTTGCCGGTTGATAGCCAGTGGCAGTTCGATGGTAGATTTTTTTTAGCCCTTTTTTCAGAAATTGTTTTGGGTCTGGTTTTAGGTTTGGTAGCCGGTTTGATTCTTTCTTGCGTGCAAATCGCCGGCGAGATTATCGATTTTCAAATGGGTTTCAGTTACGTTAATATAGTGGACCCTTTATCTAACCTGGGAGTTTCGGTAATGGGCCAGTTTTACTTTGTTCTTACCACCATTTACTACCTGGGAGTTGGTGGTCACCGGCTGTCCCTTTTGGGTTTGGCCCGCTCTTTTGAGCTGGTGCCACTGGGGAGCTTCGCCGTAAAGGAAGAGATGGCTTACAGTTTTATCGATTTGGTGGGCGAGGTAACAGTAATCGGCATCCAGGTTGGAGCACCGATAATCGTAGCTCTTTTTCTGTCCAACTTTACCCTGGCTATCCTCTCCCGTGCCATTCCCCAGATGAACGTTTTTATTGTGGGGTTGCCTTTAAATATCGGGATTGGCTTTTTTTTAGCCCTGATTACCCTCCCTTACTTTCTACCGGTGGTGAACCGGGTAATATCCCTCTTTTTCCAGGCTTTTTATCGCTTTTTGGGCGTTCCTTAACTTTTTGGCAAGTAAATTCATCCTTTAACCTAAAGAGAGAAGAAGCTTTCAAGGTGGTTTGGCTATGCCGGCTCAGGATAAAACTGAAACCCCGACTCCCAGGCGGCGAGAGGAACTCCGCCGAAAAGGTCAGGTCCCGAAGAGTACGGACTTCACCAGCGGTTTCAGCTTTTTAGCCTCGTTTACGATAATAACTTTTTTAGTTCCTTTTATTTTTAGCCAAGTGAGTGAGTTTAGCCAAAAAATCTGGGTTGGGGAAATTCCGGTTGACCCTCACCAAACCGAGTGGGTGTGGCATCTGGGTAAAATAGGGAGCAGTTATTTCGTTAAAATTGTAGCCCCGGTAGCCCTTTCGGCTTTAGGGGTGGGCCTTTTTTTGGGCTTTATCCAGACTGGATTTGTGGCTTCGCTGGAACCACTTCGGCCTAAGTTTGACCCTGTAAATCCGATTAAAGGGATCACCCGGCTTTTTTCCCTGCGGACTTTTATGGAGGCTCTGAAAGTTTCTCTCAAAGTTTTTTTGGGGCTGGTTTTAGCTTATGTTTTAATCAAAGGTGAGCTACCCGTTCTGGCTAACCTTATGGGAATGGACCTGTGGGCTACTGCCCAAAATGCTTTTAACTTAGCGCGGAATTTGGGATTCTCTTTGGGTGGGCTTTTTCTGGCAATTGGTTTTATGGACTTTTTTTATCAGCGCTACGAACACGAGCGGAGTATTAAAATGACTAAAGAAGAAGTAAAAGAGGAGTATAAAAAAACCGAAGGCGACCCCCTGCTTCGTTCTCGGATTCGAGCCCGACAGAGGGAAATGGCTCGCCAGCGGATGATGCAAGAGATTCCCAAGGCTCAGGTAGTGGTAACCAACCCTACTCATGTGGCTTGCGCTCTTCACTATCAGCGGAGCCAGATGCGAGCACCGATTTTGGTGGCCAAAGGTCAGCGGCTGGTGGCAGAAAAAATTAAAGAAATCGCCCGGGCCCATTCGGTTCCTATAGTAGAAAATAAAACAGTTGCCTGGGACCTGTACCGCCATTGTAAGGTGGGTCAGGAGATACCCAGCTTTCTCTATCGAGCAGTAGCGGAGATTTTAGCTTTTGTTTACCGGCTTCGAGGAGGATATCGGTAATGTTAACTGAAACTATGGATAAAATCATAGGTAGAGGGAAAAAATACAGCGATTTTGCTTTTGCCTTTCTTTTTATCCTGATTATTTTGATGATGGTAATTCCACTGCCACCGGTAATAGTGGATTTTTTGCTCAGTTGCAACATTACTTTGGCCGTTATGGTGCTTTTAACCACCAGCTATATTGTTAATCCCCTTCAATTTTCGGTTTTCCCCTCACTTTTGCTGTTTGCCACCCTCTTTCGTTTAGCGCTTAACGTTTCTACCACCCGGCTAATTTTGCTTCATGGCTATGCCGGCCGGGTGATTTCTGCCTTCGGTAGCTTTGTGGTGGGAGGAAACTATGTGGTGGGTTTCATTATCTTTTTAATTTTGGTGATTATTCAGTTTGTGGTTATTACCAACGGTGCCAGCCGAATTGCCGAGGTAGCCGCCAGGTTTACCTTGGACGCTATGCCGGGAAAACAAATGAGTATCGATGCCGACCTTAACGCCGGTTTAATTGATGATCAAGAAGCTCGGAAAAGGAGGCGAGAGATTGAGCGCCAGGCTGACTTTTATGGCGCGATGGATGGAGCAAGCAAGTTTGTTCGGGGAGACGCCATCGCCGGTTTGATCATTACTTTGATAAACTTTTTGGGAGGCATTATTGTAGGCTCTCTGCAGCGAGGCTTACCTGTTCAAGATGCACTTGAAGTTTATGCTCTGCTTACGGTGGGAGATGGTTTGGTAGCTCAGATTCCCGCCCTTCTTATCTCTACTTCCTCTGGTTTGATTGTTACCCGGGCAGCCAGTGAGGAAAATCTGGGGCAGGATGTCACCCGGGAAATCACTCAAATCCCTCGGGCGTTGCTCTTAACCGGTTTTTTACTTTTGGTTTTTGCCCTGCTTCCTGGACTTCCCAAAATTCCCTTTCTCTTGCTGGCTTTGGGTTCGGGAGTCTTGGCTTATATTCAGCGGGGGGCAATCGAAAAAAAGGATAAAGCCAAAGAAGAGGTGGAGCAAAAGACCAAAGAAGAGCTACCTCGCACCTCAGAGGATATTGCCCAACTTATCGAGGTGGATCCAATTGAGCTGGAGATTGGCTATGGTCTTATTCCTCTGGTTGATGGACAATCAGGAGGGGATCTGTTACATCGCATTACCCAAATGAGAATAAATCTGGCTCAGGAAAAGGGATTTGTGGTTCCCCCCATCCGGGTGAGGGATAACCTACAACTCCGTCCTAATCAATACCGGATTAAAATCCGGGGGGCGGAAGTAGCCGAGGGAGAAATTATGCCCCATCATTATCTGGCAATTGGCGCTCAGGGAGAAGAGGCATCGATTGAGGGAGTTCCCACCCGGGAGCCCGCTTTTAACCTCCCGGCTTACTGGGTAAACGAAGTGCAAAAAGAGAATGCTGAGCTGGCCGGTTTTACTCTGGTAGACGCAGAATCGGTGCTTGTTACCCATCTGTCAGAAATTGTTAAGTCTCACGCCCACGAACTTATAACCCGCCAGGATGTGCAGCTCCTGTTAGAACAGGTTAAGCGGAATAATCAGGCGGTGGTAGAAGAGTTAGTGCCCAACCTTATGGGAGTGGGGGAAATCCAGAAAGTACTGCAATATCTCTTGCTGGAGCAGGTGCCGATTCGAGACCTATCTTTGATTTTAGAAACCTTGGCCGACTTTGCTCCCCAAACCAAGAGTGTGGAAGAATTAACTGAGATGGTAAGAAGAAAATTAGGACGTTCAATAGTTCGTCAGTATTTAGAAAACGATGGCAAATTGCATATTTTAACCCTGGATGCCCAGTTAGAAAATACTCTGGCTGAAGTTTTCTCCGGGGGAGAAACTCTTGACCCTTCTTTTTTCCGCCAACTTTTAGACCATCTGGGAAAAAACATTGAGCGAATAGTTAGCTTAGGTCATTTCCCAATTGTGCTCACAACTGGTAAAATTAGAAGAACTTTTCGAAACTTGGTTGTTAGTTATCTACCTCAAGTGGTGGTTTTGGCTTTTGAGGAAATTCCGCGGGAAGTAGAGGTGAAAGTCGAGGGAATGGTCCCTCAGGTTGGGTCTGGTGAAAAAAGGTGAATATAGAGCAAGTTTTTCAAACTAATCGGAAAATCAGCCTGGGCATTCAGAGAAAAAGCGAAAACGGTCAGGCAGAGATAAGGTATTACCCCAGTCGAATTGAAGGAGTGAATCAGAAAGAAGTTCTGATAGCTGCTCCGCAAGAGCGGGGAGAGCTGGTGCCGGTAGCGGTGGCAGAGGAGATAGAGGTATATGTGGTAGGGGAACGGGAAACTTTCTATTTTCAAACCCGAGTCAAGGATCGGCTAAGAAAGGATAATCTGGCTTTCCTTGTTTTGGAACTGCCAATCAAAGTGATTCGCCGCCAGCGACGCAATTTTGTCCGTTTAGATTTGTGCTTACCGGTGGTGGTTAAAAAAGAAGGGAATGCTTTTTCGGGAGCAACCAAGGACTTAAGCGGTGGAGGGATGTTGGTTTCTTTTGATGCTCTCCCTGAGACTTTAGAGGTAGGAGACACGGTTTGGTTCTCTCTGGAGATCGAAACTTTAAGCCGGATAATGGGTAAAGCGCGAGCGGTGAGAAAAGAAAGTCCCACCGAGTATGCTTTTCAGTTCACTAACATTGCTTCTTCTGACCGGGAGCGGATTATTAAGCTGATTTTTCGGAAACAGATTGAGATGAGGAGAAAGGGGCTTTTGAACTAATGGATCGCATAAAGGTGATGGTGGTAGATGATTCTGCTTTCATGAGAAAAGTAATTTCTGATATTTTGTCCCGGGAGCGGGGGATGGAAGTGGTGGCCACCGCCCGGGATGGAGTAGAAGCACTGGAAAAACTTCACCAGGTTGAGCCAGATGTGGTCTTGCTCGACGTGGAGATGCCCCGGATGGACGGGTTGACTTTTTTAGAGCAAGCTCTATCAGAGAAACCCCTGCGGATTGTTATGTTGAGCGCTCTCACCGGAGAAGGGAGCCAGGTTACATTGGAAGCTTTAGAAAAAGGAGCGCTTGATTTCATCCAAAAGCCGGGGGGAAGTATTTCCCTTGATATAGAGAAAAAAGCGGATGAAATTGTAAACAAGATAAAGGCGATTGCTCTGGTTCCTTCTGATCGGTTGCGAGATTATTTGGCTGAGGTCAAAAAAAGGGCAAAGCTGGCACCCTCTTTTGGAAAAAAAATGGTTGCCCAAAATTTGATTTTAGTCGCTTCTTCTACTGGAGGTCCGCGAGCCCTGGGAATACTTATGGAAAATATGAAACCCCTGGAACGGGGGGGCATGGTTTTAATACAACATATGCCAGTTGGTTTTACCCGGGGTTTGGCCGAGCGGCTAAACCAGCTATCACCGGTATCTACCAAAGAAGCGGAAGAGGGAGCTCCTATTTTGGCTAACTCCGCCTTGATAGCTCCTGGGGGAAAACATCTTTTGATCAGTGAAGAAAAGAAGATCAATTTGAACGATGACCCACCACTTAAGGGGCTTAAGCCCTGTGCCGATATCAGCTTTCTTTCAGCGATTTCTGCTTTTCACCAGCGTATTCTGGCGGTGGTTTTAACCGGAATGGGGAAAGACGGACTTGAGGGTTGTCGGGCGATTAAAAAAGCCGGAGGGAAAGTGATTGCCCAGGATGAAAAATCCTCTCTTATTTTTGACATGCCACGAGCGGTAATAGAAGCCGGTTTGGCCGACCAGGTTTTGCCTTTAGCACGCATTCCCCAGGCTATTTGGGAATGGGAGCAAAAAGAAGCCGAAAGAGATGAAGCCTATGTTGAGTAGCGATGATTTACGGCTGATGCGGGAAGTAGTTTTAAAAAAGACAGGAATTGACCTTTCTTGCTATAAGGAGAACCAGCTTCGCCGACGGCTGCAATTTATTATTCTTCGCTCTGGGGCCAGCGATGTATCGGAATACCTTCGTCTTTTGGAAGAAAACCCACGGGTACTGGAAGATTTCAAAAACCGGTTTACTATCAATGTTTCGGAATTTTTTCGCAATCCGGAAAGGTTCCGGGATCTGGAAGAAAAGATTTTGCCTGACTTACTGGCACTTGGTAGCTGGGAAGTCAAGATTTGGAGCGCCGGCTGTTCGGTAGGAAGCGAACCTTATTCTTTAGCTATTCTGTTTGAAGAAAAAGGGCTTTCTCGGAGATATCGTATCTGGGCTACTGACTTAGATGAACCGGCTCTTGCTAAAGCTGAGTCCGGACAGTATTCGCAGGAATACTTGAAAAATGTTCCCCCTCCCCTGCAGGAAAAATATTTTATAAAGCTGACACAGAACGGTTATCAGGTGAATCCCAAGCTCAAACGGCGAATCAAATTTGAAAAACACGACCTCTTGCGGGATCCGGTAGAGGACCATTTTCAACTGGTGATATGTCGTAATGTGGTGATTTACTTTGAAAATGAAGCCAAAAATCAGGCTTTTAGTAAGTTGAGTCAGGCTCTGGTCCCAGGTGGATATCTTTGGATTGGTAGTACCGAGAGGATTTCCTCTCCTGCCGATTTTGGTTTACAATATGTAATACCCTTTTTTTATCGAAAAGTTGAGGGGGGTAAATGATGGGAACATATTTTGAAAATCTGGACGATATGCAACTCGACGCTCTAAAAGAAATTGGTAATATTGGAGCGGGTAATGCTGCTACCGCCCTCTCGCGGATGGTGGGTAAAAGAGTCAGTATGGCGGTTCCTTTAGTGCGAATTCTACCTCTGAAGGAGGTGCCCGATTGGCTGGGAGGACCGGAAAAAGAGGTTTTGGGAGTTTACCTTACCATGTCGGGCGCGGTTACCGGTCATATTCTGTTCGTTATGACCATTGATAATGCTCTTAAACTGATGAAAATTCTGCTGGGTAATATGGCACCGGAAAAAGAGCAGATTTTAGAAATGGATGAAATTGCCAGCTCGGCTATGAATGAGATTGGCAATATCCTTTCTTCTTCTTACCTTTCGGCTCTGGCCGACTTTACCGGCTTACGTCTTTCCCACTCGGTGCCGGCGATGGCGGTAGATATGGCAGGAGCAATTGTGGATTTGGTGCTAATTGAAATTGCTCGCCGGGGAGACCATGCTCTTTTGATCGAAACTGAGTTTGTGGAAGAGGAAAATCGAATTCAGGGATTTTTTATGCTTATTCCCGATAGCACCTCTTTGGAGGTAATTCTTCAGGCAATAGGGGTTAACTAAAATGTACTCTAAATATACGGTAGGCATGGCAGAATACCGGGTGAGCCAGGACCCGAAGGAGGTTTTATCTATTCTGGGGCTGGGTTCCTGTGTTGGTCTTTGTCTTTATGATCCTAAAAGGAAAATTGGTGGCTTGGCCCATATTCTTCTTCCTGAACAAATCCCGGGTCAAACTAACCCGTTTAAATTTGCCGACACAGCTGTTCCCGCCTTGTTGGAGGAAATTGAACGTTTGGGTGCTTCTCGGCGGAATGTATGGGCTAAAATTTCCGGGGGGGCTAAGATGTTTTCCGGGACCGATTCCCTGTTTGATATTGGTAGTCGGAATGCTCAGGCAGTGAAGGCGGTGCTGCAGACTTGGGGTATCCCCCTTTTGGCAGAGGAAGTGGGAGGTAGCCGAGGACGGAGCATTATGTTTTATATTGAAGACGGGAGATTGGAGATAAAGACTATTGGTCAAACAGTTCAGGTGGTTTAGGAGCACTTTGTGAGCGAGAAAAAAATAGCCCAACTTTTTGCTTTATTTTTAGCCTGGTTGGTAGTGGTAATATTTGTTATATGGGCAATTATCAAGGGTTTTAGTTTATTTCCTCTGGTTGGCAGAAGTTTGATAGTTGGAGGAGTGGTATACTTAGTGGTTTTTTATTATACTTTCTGGATATTGACTCGAGGCTCACCCCCGGAAGAACAAAAGGAGATGAAACATGAGTCTGGCCAGAAAGATTGATGACCTGGAAAAAGTGTGGAACGATTATCTTTTACGGAGAGACCCCCAGGCCAAAGAAAAGCTGGTAAATAATTACCTTTATCTGGTGAAAATTGCTCTTGGCCGGCTGATCTACCTCTTGCCTTCCTATATTGACCGGGAGGACCTGGAAAGCTATGGGATTGTGGGGTTACTGCAGGCCATGGACCGATTTCAACCGGGGAGGGGCTTGAAGTTCGAGACTTTTGCTCTTTCTCGAATTCGGGGGGCAGTTTTAGATTACCTTCGGAGCCTGGACCCGATGACCCGAGGCCAGCGTAAAACCATGAAAGAAGTAACCCTTGCCTGGCAAAAACTGACTTCCAACTTGGGTAGAGAACCGACCATTTCTGAGTTGGCTCAAGAAGTAGGAGTATCGGTGGAAGCGGTTTCCTGGATAGTAGAACAGGATCGTTCTACTTTGTTTTTGTCTTGGGAAAAAGAGAGAGAAGAGGAAGAAGCTCTGAGTGAGCGAGTAGCTGCTCCCAGCAAAGGATTCGACCCGCAAGAAGCTCTGGAAAACCAGGAACTGGTTTCTCTTTTAAAAGAGGCAATAGATCAACTTCCAGAGAGGGAAAAATTGTGTATTACTCTTTATTACTATGAGGGTTTAACTTTAAAAGAAATCGGTGCTATAATAGGCGTGGGCGAGTCAAGGGTTTCCCAGCTCTTGGCCCGGGCTATTGTTTGGCTGCGGAGTAAAATCGCTGAATGAGAAGGTTGGCAAATGGATGAAAAAAAGTCTTTGAAAATCCTGGAAGAAGAAGGTAGGATTGAGTTTTTTTTCTCTAACGATCGCCTAAAGTGCGAATTAGTGGTGAAATCTCCCCTTGCCCCCTCTGAGCTTGATGGATTTGAAAGTCTATCCTCGTTTTTGAAAGATAAAGGTCTTTGCTATGGTCTGCGGGAAGAAGTTATAAACCAGGAACTGGGCCTGCTCGAGAGGCGGGGGCGCTATTTGATAGCCGAGGGGGAAAAACCCGAACGGGGGCAAGATGGAGAAATTAAATATTTTTTCCAACAGGATGTTATTAAAGAACTGGTGGAAGATGAGCAGGGTAAAGTAGACCTTTTTAGTTTTATTAAAATTCCGGAAGTTCAAGCTGGTGACCTTTTGGCCGAATTAGTCCCTCCCAAACCGGGCAAACCGGGGATAGATGTTTTTGGGGAAGAAGTTCCAGCCCCTCCCGGCCGGCCGGCTAAACTGGTAGCGGGTAAAAACGTAGTTTTAACCGATGACGGTACCCGCGCGGTAGCTAAAATTAGCGGAAGACCGCAGGTTGTGGGGAGAGCCATTTCGGTTTTTCCAGTATTTGAGGTAACTGGGGATGTGGATGTATCGATCGGGAATGTGGAATTTATTGGAACAGTGATAGTTCGAGGAGCAGTACGGAGTGGTCTTTCGATAAAAGCAGGAGGAGATATTGAAGTATTTGGCAGCGTGGAAGCTTGTACTCTGGAGGCAGAGGGGAATATCCACGTTCGAGGGGGAATTTTTGGGCAGAATAAGTGCTTGGTGAAAGCCAAAGGGAGCGTTTTGGCTAAAGTGGTAGAAAATGCCACGGTAGAAGCAGGCGAAAATATTATAATAGAAGAATCAGTTCTCCATAGTTATCTTTCGGCGCGAGGGAGAGTGGTAGTAGATGGAAGAAGAGGCCTCTTGGTGGGAGGCGAGGTAAAGGCGGGGGACCTGGTGTGGGTTAAGACCTTAGGCTCTCCTATGGGAACGCAAACCAAAGTGATAGTGGGGGTTGACCCTCAGGTAAGGGAAGAGTATAATCGCTTGTCCCAGGAGCTGGAAAAGATTCGGTCAACTTTGGCTCAAGCCGAGAAAACTTTTGCTTTGGCTTATCGCCGACAAAGACAGGGAGCAGCCTTGAGTGGGCGAGCGGCAACCATGGTGAAAGAATTGAGAGAAAGCTGTGGGTTGCTGCGCGAACAAGAAAAAGAGTACCAGGCCCGGTTGGAGGAGTTAGAAGACTTTTTTCATCAACGGCAGGGGCGATTGCTGGTACAGGAAAAAGCATTTCCTCAGGTGAAAGTTATTTTAGGAAATTTGAGCTATCTGGTTAGAGATGAAATTCCCTATGCCAGTTTCTACTTAAAGGACGGGGAGATAGCGATTGGTACTTTTGAGCGGCCTCGGATTAAGTGAGGGGGTGATGATTTGGTTGATCCTCTGAGTCTTCAAAACGTGATTGTCCGTTCCCATGAAGTGGCTAAGGTACAAAAGATTTCACAAGGAGGAACCGAGGAGCAAGCCTTGGCTTTTGCTCAGGAGCTGACAAAAAAAGCGCAAAAAGCAGAAGAAAATATTTCTCAGTCGCCGACGGCGGAAAAAACCAACATTCAAGAACAGAAAGAACAAAAAAAGAAAAAAAAGGGAAAAAATTCTCAGGAAGCGAACTCTAAAATCGAAGAAGACAAAAATAGCCCTGCCGATGGCCAATCGGGAAATCTGATAGATGTGCGAGCCTGACAAATAGCAACCAGAGTAGAGGTGCGAGGGGACTGCTTTTTATCCATCTTGCAAACGGCAATAAGGGGGAGTACCCCCTTATGAACCCCCCGAAAGACAAAAGATTAAAAAATACAAGATAAATACTTACTGAGGAAGAAAGACATTCCTCAGTAGATTCCCGATAAAAGATTTCGGGAATGACGGCGGGGGGTCACCCCTGAATGCCTCTATCATCCCGTTGTTCGTCATTCCTGAATGGTTCTATCAGGAATCTAAACAATGGAAGGGGAAACCCTCTACATAT
>JASGLU010000067.1 GCA_030156825.1 Candidatus Atribacteria bacterium
CTGATACTGAGGAATGTTTTCCTTCCTCAGTTAGTCTTTAGTTTTTATCTTTTAATCTTTGTTTTTGGGGGTTATTAGGGGGGTATTTTCCCCCTGATATAATTGTATTATAAAAGTAGGGAGAGTTTTTTGGTAAAAATCCACAACTTGGGTTAAGTTGAGAATAAATTGGTGGTAGCAGTAAAAATAACCGTTATTGCCTTTTTGACAGTGAGTGGTCGGTCGTGCTATAATAGCTTGCATTTTGGGATACGAGGTGGTTTTGATGAGAAAAGGAATTCATCCGGAATACCGAGAAACTAAAGTGATTTGTGCTTGTGGCAATACTTTTGTTACCCGTTCAACCAAGTTTCCGGAAATAAAAGTGGAAATTTGCTCCCAGTGCCATCCTTTCTTTACTGGTCAGCAAAAACTGGTTGATTCAGCTGGTAGAGTAGAGAAGTTTCGGTCTAAGTACGGGGACAGTTATTAAGATTGTTAGCTCAACCTTTATTTTAGATGATGGCCCCAGGTGGGCCTTTTTTTTATTGGCTTATCTTAACTCAAACAAAGAGAGACAGCTTTTATGAAAGTGAATTTACTTACCCATACTCCTTGTCCTGAACTGGTTGTGGCTCGGGCAGCCCGAATCTGTTATAGTTCTTCTTTCCCGATCGATATCTCTCTCGAAGAGAGTCGGAAGCTGATTAAAAGAGTTTTAAAAAGAGGGCATGAATCGGTTTTAGAGCATGTTTCTTTTACTTTTTTGGTGGAAGGAATTTCCCGGGCGGCGTCCCATCAGCTGGTTCGGCATCGCTTGGCTTCTTACTCTCAACAAAGTCAGAGATATGTTTTTTTGGGTGAACCCCAGTATGTAGTTCCCCCTTCGATTAAAGCTGACCCACGCGCTAAAATGCTTTATGAGGAGGGAATAAAAAGGGCAACCAAAGAATATAATCAGTTAGTAGAATTAGGTATACCTAAGGAAGATGCTCGTTATCTTTTTCCGCAAGCGGTGAGTACCAGTTTGGTTTTTACCGCTAATGCGCGAGAATTGTTACATATTTTGCGTTTGCGGCTGTGTGGACGGGCGCAATGGGAAATTAGGGAGTTGGCCTCTCTTATGTTGGAGCAAGTGCGGGCGATTGCTCCCTCGATTTTTGAAAATGCAGGCCCACCTTGTATAGACGGGCCCTGTCCTGAGGGAGAGAAAGGGTGTGGTAAACCGTGGAAGACAAAAAAATGATTCATAATCAAGACGTTGGAGGGCAGGCTCTCATCGAAGGCGTAATGATGAGAAGTCCTTATCGTTTGGCTATGGCCATTAGAAAGCCTAACGGAGGGATTGCGCTTGAGGTTAAACCACAGGTTCCTTATTTTCGAAAGAATAAGTTTCTCTCGCTGCCCATCATTCGAGGAGTGGCTAATTTAGTTGAATCTTTGGTAGTAGGTTTGAAGGCTCTTTCCTATTCGGCTTCGATTGCTCTGGAGGAAGAGGAAGAAAAAATGGGCACTTTTGATGTTATCTTGGCCATTTTGTTAGCCTTTGGCCTTTTTGTCGGTTTGTTCATTGCTCTTCCTACTTTTTTAACCTCTTTAGTGGATAGATATATCAGTTCAGTATTTTTATACAATTTGGTTGAAGGGTTGATTAGGATAGGGATTTTTCTTATATATCTTTTTTCTATTTCCTTGCTAAAAGATATTCGGCGGGTGTTTGAATATCATGGAGCAGAACATAAAGCCATTTTTACCCTGGAAAATGGAGAAGAGTTGAAGCCGGAAAACGCCCGAAAGTATACCACCTGCCATCCTCGTTGTGGGACCAACTGGTTGGTAATAGTTATGGTCATAAGTATTTTTGTTTTTTCTCTTTTGGGACGGCCAAGTTTGGGAGTAAGAATTATAAGCAGAATTATGATTATACCCTTAGTGGCTGGCTTGGCTTATGAAGCTATTAAAATTCTTTCCCGCTATCAAGATAATCCGTTGGCCCGTTTCCTGGCTTGGCCTGGTTTGGCTTTGCAAAGAGTGACGACTCGTGAGCCGGATGATTCTCAATTAGAAGTGGCCTTTGCTGCTTTACAGGGAAGCTTAGAGGGGGATAAGATAAATGTGGAAGAAAAAAGTTGAGGAAATTGAAAAACAGTATCGGGAATTGAGTCAGAAGATGTCTGACCCGGAAACAATGAAAGATTTTTCTGCCTTTCAGAAATTAGCTCAGAACTTGAAGGAGATTGAGCCGTTAATTCAAAAATACCACCAACTCTGCCAGATCGAAACCGAACTTCAGGAGGACCGGTCTTTGTTGAAAAAAGAACAAGACCTTGAGTTACGGCAGCTTTTGGAAGAAGAAATAAAAGAGCTGGAAGCCAATTATGAACGGTGTGAAAAAGAGATAAAAACCATGCTTCTCCCCAAAGATCCGCGGGATGAAAGAAATACCTTGATAGAAATTCGGGCTGGTACCGGAGGAGAAGAGGCTGCTCTGTTTGTAGCGGATCTTTTTCGAATGTATAGTCGGTATGCCGAGAGTCAGGGTTGGAAAGTAGAAATAATGAATTCTAATCCTACCGAGTTGGGTGGTTTTAAGGAGATTATTTTTGCGGTGGAAGGTAAAGGTGCTTATAGCAAATTTAAGTATGAAAGTGGAGTTCATCGAGTGCAAAGAGTGCCAATAACCGAAGCCGGGGGTAGAATTCATACTTCTACCGTAACTGTGGCGGTTTTACCCGAGGTGGATGAGGTAGATTTAAAAATTAAAGCTGAAGATTTGCGAATAGATGTATACCGTTCTTCCGGTCCAGGGGGGCAAAGTGTAAATACTACTGATTCTGCGGTTAGGATTACCCATTTACCAACTGGAATAATGGTTACTTGCCAGGATGAGAAGTCTCAGCATAAAAACCGGTCTAAAGCGATGCGGATTCTTCGTGCCCGCTTACTGGAGCTGGAAGAGAAAAAACAAAAGGAAGCAATTGACGAAGAGAGAAGAACGCAAATTGGTACTGGAGAGCGAAGTGAAAGGATAAGGACTTATAATTTTCCTCAGAACCGGGTTACCGATCATCGGATTAACTTAACCCTTTACCGATTAGAATCCATCTTGGAAGGAAATTTGGGGGAAGTTGTTGAAGCCCTGATTGCAGAAGAAAAAGCTCGGGTTTTAGAAAAGGTTGGTTAAATGGAGCGGGTGCGAGATGTGTGGAAGGAACTGGTTAAAACTCTCCGGGAGCGGGGGGTAAGTTCGCCTGCGCAAGAAGCTCGTTTTATTTTATCCAGAGTAGTAGATACCTCCCCCTCACGGCTTTATCTTTTTTGGGATTTGAGTTTAAGCTTACAACAAAGGGAAAAACTCAGCCAGATGCTTGAAAAACGCCTAAGTGGTTTTCCCTTGCAATACGTTTTGGGAGAGTGGGAGTTTATGTCTCTCCCCTTTCAGATAGAGCCGGGGGTGTTTATTCCTCGTCTGGATACCGAAGCCTGGATAGAAAAGGCAATTCTTTTTTTAAAAGAAAGGGCAAAAGGAGAACCCCTTTTAATTTGTGATCTCGGCTGTGGTAGTGGGATGATAGGAATTGCTTGTGCTTTTTGGGTTCCTTCTCTTCAGTTGCAGGGGGTGGATATCTCCTGGAAAGCGGTGGAATTATCTCGAAAAAATGCCCGTTCTCTGGCGGTAGAAAATCGAACAACTTTTTTAATTTCTGACCTTTTTTCGGCTTTTGAAGGGAAAAAGGTGCAGTTTGATACTATTTTGTCTAATCCTCCTTATATCCCGAAAGATCAGTGGGAGCAACTTTCTCCTGAAGTTAAACTTTATGAACCTCAGTTGGCGCTGTTAGGCGGGGAAGATGGGTTAAATATTATCCGCCGGATCATTCAGGAGAGCCCCCCATTTTTAAAAAGAGGTGGACGTCTCTATTTAGAGCATGATCCGGATCAACTGGAAGCTTTGAAGACAATGGTAAGAAATAGCCCTCAGCTGGACTATCTGGAATCGATTACCGATTTTACTGGAAAAATTAGAACGAGTGTGGTAGTTAAAGTTTAGGAGGTTGGATGTGAAAATATTAATAGGTAGTGACCACGGAGGTTTTTGTTTAAAAGAAGACCTTAAGAGCTTTTTGCTGGAGTTGGGGCATGAGGTAAAAGATTTTGGTGTTTTTAGTTCAGACCAATCTGATTACCCGGAGGTAGCTTTTCACGTGGCAGAAAGCTTAATTCGGGGGGAAGGTGATCGAGCGGTTTTAATTTGCGGAACCGGAATTGGGATGGCTATTTCTGCTAACAAAGTGAAAGGAATACGAGCTGCTTTGTGTCATGATGTATTTTCGGCCCGGGCGGCAATGGAACATAATCGGGCTAACGTTTTAACTATGGGAGAGCGAGTAATTGGTGCTGGTTTAGCCAGGGAAATTTTAAAAACCTGGTTGGAGGCTGAATTTCAAGCGGGCAGGCATCTCCGCCGGGTTTCTAAAATTGAGGAGTACGAGAACAGAGAATGAAAAAACGGCCAAGCTGGGACGAATATTTTATTTCTATTGCCTGTTTAGTCAGTACTCGTTCTACCTGCCTGAGACGCCAGGTAGGAGCGGTGCTGGTAAGAGAAAAAAGAATTTTGGCCACCGGTTATAATGGGGCGCCAAGTGGTCTACCTCACTGTACGCCGGATACTTGTTTGCGAACGGTGAGGGCTGTACCTTCGGGGAAAGAACAGGAACTTTGTCGGGGGCTTCATGCTGAACAGAATGTTATCATCCAGGCAGCCTTGCATGGAGTGAGCACCCGAGACTCTACTCTGTATTGTACTCACAAACCTTGTTCTCTTTGCACTAAAATGATTATTAATGCCGGAATAAGGCGAGTGGTTTTTCGAAATTCTTACCCTGATCCCCTGGCTGAGGAACTATTGGCTCAATCGGGGGTAGAAATGTTACTTTTCGAGGAAGAGTAGGTGAGATAATCGCTTTTATTTTTAGCTTTAGCCGGTCTTGCTTTTCTGATTTCGCTTTCGATGGTCCCCTGGCTTATTAAATTAAGTGAGAGGCAAGGTTGGTTAGAATCTCCGGGTGGACTGCGGAAAATCCATTCTCATCCTACTTCTCGTTTAGGAGGAGTGGGGGTTTTTGTTTCATTTTTCATTGCCCTAAAAGTAGCCCAAATAGTGGTTGGGTTTGAACTATCTCCCTTGTATCTTTTGGGAATTTGCCTGGTTTTTCTAACTGGATTGGTTGATGATTTCTACTCTATCTCTCCCTGGTTAAAGTTAACCGGCCAGATAATGGGTGCTTTATGCTTAATTGAGGGAGGGGTGCTAATCCAGTTTTTTACTCTCCCTTTGGGTTCTATTACTTATTTGGGATGGCTGGGATACCCCTTGACCTTGCTTTGGATAGTGGGCATTACCAACGCTTTGAACCTTATTGATGGGATGGATGGCCTCTCTGCAGGGATAACTGCTATTGCTGCGTGTGCTTTGGGGGTAGTTGCCTGGCAGGAAGGCCGATTGTTGCCAGCTCTGATTTCTTTTGTCCTCTTGGGAGCAGTTTTAGGTTTTTTGCGGTACAATTTTCCTCCCGCTCGAGTTTTTTTGGGAGATGGAGGAGCTTTATTTTTAGGATCGATGCTGGCGGTTATCTCCGTTCAAGGAGCACTTAAAAGTACCACTGTTTTTACTCTGTCGGTTCCCCTCTTGATTTTGGGAGTACCGGTGTTTGACACTCTATTTGCTATAGTTCGTCGGCGCAAAAAGAAACTTTCTATTCTTTATCCTGACCAGGGACACTTTCACCATCGTCTGTTAGAACGAGGTTATTCTCCACGCAAAGTGGTTTTAATTTTTTACTTAATCAGTGGGATTTTTGGAGCGGCCGCTATTGTGATTAATAAGTTTGTTACCAATAGTACTTATTTTTTACTTTTTTTACTTCTTTGTTTTGCCTTCTTCTGGAGATGGGGGAAATGGTTAGGGGTGACCGAAGTAGTGGAGGAAGGAGAGCAGCTTGACAAAAATTAAAACTCTTTTGATTCTGGGGACCCGTCCCGAAGTTATTAAACTGGCACCGGTTTATTTTGCTCTGGCTCAAAGCGAAGAGTTTAACCCACTAATAATTAATACTGGCCAGCATCGAGATCTGGCTCGTGATTTCTTAACCCGCTTTAATTTGACGGCTGCTTATGACTTGGAAGTGATGATAGAGAATCAGTCTTTAACCTATTTAACTTCAGAAATCATCAGCCGACTGGAAAAAGTGATGATAAAAGAACAACCGGATTTAGTCCTGGTTCAAGGGGATACCACTTCTGCTCTGGGAGGAGCCCTTTCCGCTTTTTATCATCAAGTTTCCCTGGGCCACGTAGAGGCAGGACTACGTACCGGCAAAAAGTATAACCCTTTTCCGGAAGAGATGAACCGTCTGCTAATTAGTAAATTAGCGGATTGGCATTTTGCTCCCACCTCCGGGGCTCGCAATAATCTCCTGCAAGAAGGGATAGAACGGGAAAAAGTTTTGGTTACCGGTAATACTATCGTAGATGCTCTCTTACAAGTTTTAGCAAAAAACTTGCCTTTCCACAATGAAATTCTTAGCCGGGAAGTGAGTAAAGGGAAAGAAAAAATAGTGACGGTTACTGCTCATCGCCGGGAAAACTGGGAAAAGGGGATAGAAGAGGTGGCACAAGCGCTCCGCATTTTGGGAGAAAAGTTTAAAGAGGTGAAAATCTTTTTTCCGCTTCATCCCAATCCGCTGGTAAGGGAGAAAATTTTGCCTTATCTTTCTTCTTGTACTCGGGTTTTTCTTTTAGAACCCCTGGATTATTTTGATTTTGTAAAACTCCTCTCCCAGAGCACTCTTTTAATTACTGATTCTGGAGGAGTACAAGAGGAATCCTCGGCTTTGGGGGTACCAGTATTAATCACGCGCGATTTTACCGAAAGGCCAGAAGTAATGAAGGCGGGGCTGGGATATCTGGTGGGCTGTAATCGAGAGAAAATTGTGGGTTTGGCTACTCGGTTTCTTAAAGAAAAAAGAACGCAAAAAAGTCAACCAATATTTGGTGATGGTAGAGCTTCCTGGAGAATTGTTCAAGCTCTACGCTACTTTTTCGGGTTAGATTCTCGAGAAATTGAGGAGTTTATCTCTACGTAAACTTTTTTGAGATTGTTCCTTTGTTCCGCAGACAGGCTAAAGAGGAGAGTAAGCGGCTTGAACTTGGGCAAAGTCGGTCTATAGTAAAAAATTCCAAATATTTGAAGATAGTATTTGGCCGAGGTACTTGAAAAAAAATTCTTTGGTGATATTATTATAAAACAGTAAGGGGCGGAAATAGCTCAGGGGTAGAGCATCGGCTTCCCAAGCCGAGGGTCGCGGGTTCAAATCCCGTTTTCCGCTCCATTTTTATATAAAGCCAGTTTCAGCCGCTTTTACTTTTCCATTTTTACCTTTTTTAACCCCTGAAGCCGTTGCTCATAAAAAGGGGGTTTTAAAATGGGAAAGGTTTTAAAATTAGCTAAGCCTAAAACTTGGGAGGAGTATTTTGAAGAATTTCTACTATTAAAACAAGTTGAGGGCTTAAGACCACGCACTTTAAAAGATTACCGCTACCATATTAACCGCTTCTTCAATGGGGTAAATCTGGAAGATTGGGAAAGTATTCAAAAGAGAGTAGGAGAATACTTTACTGAAAATATTGCTCCCGCTACCTTTAACATTCGTAGAAAATACCTTAAAAGTTTTTTCTCCTATTTAGTAGAACAAGGAGCACTACCTCAAAATCCTATAAACTTTAAAATCCGCAAAGATGAGGGAAAAGCCAGAGCTCTACCTCAAGGAGTTATAGAAGAATTTCTAAAGCTACCCAATAAAAAGACCTTTACTGGTTTGAGAGATTATACCTTAATTCTTTTTACCTTAGACACAGGAATAAGACCAGGAGAAGCCTTGAAGTTATTACCTGAGAATTTTAACTTAGAAGGTAGAGAAGTAATTATACTTCCAGGAGTAGCTAAGACCAAAGCTCAAAGAACTCTTCCTCTTTCTCCTTTAACTTGTCTGTGGGTTAAAAAACTTCTCTCTGTTCGTCCTAATTCTTGGGGAGAGAATGTTCCAGTATTTTGTAGCCAGGATGGAAAGCTTATGTTAACCAGTTCCTGGGGACATAGGTTAAACAAATATAGTAAAAAATTAGGTTATAAAGTAACCCCTTATGACTTAAGACATACTTTCGCTCTATATTCTCTTAGAGAAGGAATGAATCCTTTCGCTTTGCAGAGAATTTTAGGACATACCGACTTAACTATGACTAAGCGTTATTTAAGTTTAAACCAAGAAGATTTAAAAAGAGAACACGAAAAGAGTTCTCCTCTAAATTTATTTGAAAAAAAGAGGGTGAGAGGAATTAAATAAAGCTCTTAAAAACTTTCTTTGTTAAGGTTACACTATTGGTATAAGTATTCCCTAATTTAAAAAGGAGGAGTAAAGATGGCTGGAGAACTTACAAGGAGGGTGGAAAAACTGGAAAAGGAGAACCGAGTATTGAAGATAGTTTTTTTCTTGGTTCTTATTATGTTTTCAGTAATATTGTTTATTGGGGCAGACAAAAAATGGGAAAAAGAAATAACCACCGAGAATCTCAAAATAGTGGATAAAAAGGGGAATACCAGAATAGAAATGATTGCAGATGAAAAAGGAATATCAACGCTTGCCTTTACTAACTCTAAGGGCAAACTTAGATTAGGAATGGGTGTTTATGAAGATGAAATACCATCGATTATTTTTACAGACTCTAATGAAAAACAAAAATTGGTAATAACTGTTCTTAAAGATAAGGTGCCAGAAATTAATTTATATGGTTCTGATGGAAAAATAGAACTGACAATGGTTGTTCCTAAGGATGGAATGCCAGTAATTCGTTTTTATGACTCTAAAAGAGAGAAAAGATTAGTAATGAGTATTGCTGAAAAAGAAACACCAGAAATTACCCTTTATGATTCCGAAGGGAAACCAAGATTAGGAATGGGCGTTTATGAAAATGAATTTCCATTGATTGGTTTCAATGATTCTGACGATAAACCAAGATTGGGAATGGGTATTACCGAAGATGGAACACCAATTCTTAATTTTTTAGGAGCAGATGGTAAAATAATTCACTCTTTACCTTAATTATCAAAGGGGGACAAAAGTGGGCGGCCACTATCCCCTCTTGGTTGGTAAATAGTTTATGCCTTTCTTGGTCTAGACCAAGTATATAACTCGTAAAATTTATTGTTTAGGTATGAACCAATCATAAAAATGAGAATTAGGCCAATTCCGTAATATCGATTTATGAATAAAGCAATAATATATAATAATCCTATTAATATTCCAGAATAAATTTTTATTGAAAAATCAGAGCTTTCGCTTATATATTTAGAAACCTCAATTGGCCATTTAAAAGCCCAATATATATTATAAAGTGGAATAAAGCAGTAACCAAGTGCGGCCCCAGGAGATATTGGATATTTTCCCATGGACAACTTCTGTAATATTTTATGATAATTGTAAAGCCAGATACACCAAATAATACCTCCCAAAAAACCAAGTAAGGGGGCATAATTACGGAGACCTGTAAAAGCAAAACATATATACATAGCCGATACAATATAGCCAATTAATATAGGTATATTTATTATGTTAATATTTATTATGAGGTTTGAAGGCAAAGCACGAGGCAATACCTTTTTCATCTTTCCTCCTCCTTACGCCACCTCTTTTGAACGAAAAAACTTCATTTCCTTCTCCAATTCTTCATCAATTATATGAGTATAAATCTCAGTGGTGGAAATTGAGCTATGCCCTAAAGCTTTTTGAACCAGTCTTAAATTTTTACTCTCTCGGTATAGGTCAGTAGCGAAGGAATGTCTCAAGGTGTGGGGGTGGATATCTTTATTTATTCCTGCTTGTTTAGCTTTCCTCTTCACCATAGCTCTAATATAGCGAGGTTCTATTGGTTCTCCTTTTAGAGTGGTAAATAATAGCTCGCTCTCTGGTTTTATCTCTCTCCACTTCCTTAATACATTTAGCGCTTCCTCATTAAGCCAGACTATCCTATCCTTGCTTCCTTTTCCTTGTTTAATATGTATCTTTCCAGTTTGGAAGTCCACATCATTGGTTTTCAAGTTCAATACTTCCCCACAGCGTAATCCAGCGTCCAGCATTAGCCTGCACATTACATAATTTCTCAATCCTGTTTTTGCTTTCTTGTTGAAGGTTTTCAAAAACTTCTCTTGCTCTTCCGGGGTTAAAACCTCTGGAATTCTGAATTTAGCCATATTACCACCCCTCCTCTACTCCTTTTTTTACCTGCTCTTTTTCCCATTCTTCCTGTTGCTTGGATATATCTTTTGACCACA
>JASGLU010000068.1 GCA_030156825.1 Candidatus Atribacteria bacterium
AGGATAGACCACTATTGTTTCTCTAAGATTTATTATATTGAATTCTGTTTTCATTGTTATCTGGTGCTGCAAAGCAGCATGGGGGTCTATCCTGTAAACGGCAATAATGGGGGCGCTGCCCCCCTTATCAACCGAACTATAGGGGGTAAACCCCCTATAACCCCCGGAAAAAAACAAAGGCAAAAGAAAAAAACAAAGACAAACTGAGGAAGCGTTTTCCTTCCTCAGTAAAGGGGAGACCCCTTTATAATCCCCCAAAAACAAAGATAAAAGAAAGAAACAAAAAAATTAGAGGCTGAAAAGATAAAAACAAAGAAAAAAACGAAGACTGACTGAGGGAGGGGATACACTCCCTCAGTCTTCTACGTTGTATCTCTTTTCCGTCATGCCCGAAATTAGTAATCGGGCATCTAAGACGGCTTTCTTCTCTCCCTCGATGAGAGAGGATTAAGGTGAGGATGAAAATTGAATAAGAGCTAAGGGGAGCTCCAAGAGCGGGGCTGAGAGGAGAACTCAAGTTCTCGACCCTTTGAACCTGATCTGGTTAACACCAGCGGAGGGATAAGTTGGAAAAAACCACCTACCAGAGCAGGTAGGTGGTTTTTTTAATAGGGGAGAAAACGAAGGTGATAAATAATGACTAAAGTTTCTTTTCGAAAGATGGCTTATGCTGCTCTTTTCTGTGCTTTAGCAGTTGTTTCCTCTGGTGTTAGTTTTCCCGTTGGTCCGACTAAAGTTTTCCCTTTTCAGCACGCAATAAACGTGGTAGCTGGGATTATGATCGGTCCTTGGTATGGAGGATTAGCCGCTTTTTTGGCCGGATTGCTGCGCATTGCAATCGGGACGGGAACCATCTTTGCCTTACCGGGGGGAGTTCCAGGAGTGATAATGGTTGGACTTTTCTTCGGCTGGTTGCGTCGAGATTGGGTAGCCTTAACCGAACCCTTAGGAACTGGTTTGATTGGGGCTGGATTGAGCGCCTATCTGGTTTCCCCTTTTGTAGGGGGAGAGGTAACCTTTTTCTTTTTTCAGTCCGCTTTTTTAGTGAGTAGCATCCCGGGATGCATCATCGGTCTTTTATTTGTTCGGGTTCTGAGGAGAGCTATCCCGGCTGATATCTGGGAAAAAATGGGAGGTGTACACTAATGTTAGAAGGGATTCAACCTATTCCCCGGGAAGAGAGAACTTTAGCAGGATGGGATTTTTTCTTTCTTTGGGCAGGAGCAGCGATTGCTATTTCTGAAGTTTGGGCAGGAGGGGTCTTGGCTCCTCTTGGGTTTTGGGGAGGGTTAGGAGCTATTATTCTCGGACATTTGATAGGGAATACCCCATTGGCTTTGGGAGGAGTGTTAGGCAGTGATTTAGGGATTCCATCTATGGTTTCAGTGAGGGTTGCCTTTGGTCGGGGTGGTTCCTATTTAGCCTCTATTTTGAATTTAATTCAACTTTTAGGTTGGACCGCTATTATGATTATTATTTGTGCCCAATCGCTGGAGGTGATAACTCAGGCAGTTTGGAGTTATTCAAGCCTGAAACTTTGGATCTTATTGGCGGGTTTGGGAAGCACAGTTTGGGCATTGGTAGGGTCTTCCTGGTGGAAGTGGATGGAAAGAATAGCAGTAGTGGCTCTTTGTATCCTTTCACTTTTTATGACCTACACCGTTTTAGCCGAATACCCGCTTTCCCAACTAATTGGGGCGAGAGGGGACGGTTCTTTACCTTTTGGTGCAGGATTAGACCTGGTTATTGCCATGCCTATTTCCTGGTTACCTTTGGCTGCCGATTATTCCCGCTTTGCCCGGAAAAGCAAAACCGCTTTTTGGGGTACCTGGTGGGGATACTTCATAGCTGGTTGCTGGATGTATTTTTTAGGCCTTTCCGTAGCCTTAGCTACTGGACGGAGTGACCCGATACCGGCGATGATCGCTCTTGGATTTAGTAGCGTTGCTTTTGCCATAGTTTTATTTTCTACTTTTACCACCACTTTTTTGGATATTTACTCTTCGGCGGTATCTTTTCTCAATCTTCAACCTAAAATTCGGGAGAAAGTAGCTACCCTTATCTTTGGGGTGGGAGGGACGTTGTTAGCCCTAATATTCCCCATGAATCGCTATGAAAGTTTTTTACTTTTGATTGGGGCAGTTTTTGTTCCCTTGTTTGGAGTGGTGCTGTTTGATTATTTTATCTATCGTAAAAGGAAAGTCGATTTAGAAGATATTTATCAGGGACGAATGATTAATTGGAAGGCGGTTTTATCCTGGGCAGTGGGCGTTTTGGTATATGAACTTTTTCTTTATCTTTTCCCCTTTGTTGGAGCATCTATTCCCAGCTTGTTTATCTCGGGGGTTCTATACCTACTTTTAATGTCATTGAAGCCTGACAGTGGTATATAATAAAAGAACGAAAGGAAAAATAGGTGGATATCGAAAAAAAAGTAGTTGAGGCTTGGAAAAAAGTTAAAAAGAAAAGACCGCTGGTGCATCACATCACCAACCCGGTGGTGGCCAATGACTCGGCTAATGTTCTTTTGGCATTAGGAGCTTATCCGGTGATGGCTCAAGCTCGGGAAGAGGTAGAAGAAATGGTGGCCCAGAGCCAGGCGTTGGTAATTAATTTGGGCGTACCAACTCCAGAACTGGTGGAAAGCGCTATTTTAGCCGGGAGAGAAGCTAATCGTCAGGGAATTCCGGTGGTTTTTGACCCGGTGGGGGTAGGGGCTACTCGTTTTCGGACTATCAGCGGTGAAAAAATTTTGGATTTGGTTGAAGTTGCTTTGGTACGGGGAAACCCGGGGGAAATTTCCGCTTTGTTAGGGCACTCTTCCCGGATGAGGGGAGTTAATTTTGTTGGTCAGTTAGAAGACCTATCTTCTCTGGTAAAAGAAGCTGGCCACAGGTGGAAAGCGACAGTAGCTGTGACCGGTCGGATAGATTATGTCAGCGATGGCAAAAGGCTGGCTCGAGTTTCAAACGGTCACCCCTGGTTAACCCGGGTTACCGGGACGGGATGCATGGTCAGCTCTTTGTGCGCTGCTTTGACTGCGGTGGAATCGGATTTGGTTTTAGCTTCGGCTACCGCTTTGGGCCTTTGGGGGGTGTGTGGTGAGATAGCGGCTACCCGGTCGTCGGGGATAGGTAGTTTCCGGGTATCCCTTTTTGATGTTCTTTCAGAAATGTCTGCAGATGAGTTTTTAAAAAGTTTAAAAATTGAGGTAGATTGAATATGGATTACTCTCTTTACTTTGTAACCGATTGGAAAACTCAGAAAGGAAGAGATACGTTGTGGGTGGTGCAAGAAGCTATTGCCGGGGGAGTGACTGTGGTTCAGCTGAGAAAAAAAGAGGGAAGTACCCGACTTTTGGTGGAAGAAAGTAGAAAAATCCGGAAAATTACCCGGGAGGCAAAAGTGCTTTTTATAGTTAATGATAGGTTAGATGTGGCCCTGGCTTGTGACGCTGATGGCGTTCATTTAGGGGAAGAAGACCTGCCACTTTCCCTGGCTAGAAAGATTGCTCCCCGTTTGCTAATTGGTTACTCCTGTGATACGGTAGAAGAGGCTCAGAAAGCAGAAAAATTAGGAGCTTCTTACCTGGGGGTGGGTTCGGTTTATCCTACTTCTACCAAACCAGATGCGGGTGAGCCCATTGGACTGGAAAGATTAAAAGCGGTTGTGGCCTCAGTTAGCATTCCGGTGGTGGCTATTGGGGGAATTGACCTTTCTCGGGTGGAGGATGTTTTGAAAACCGGAGTTGCCGGAGTAGCAGTAGCTTCAGCCATAGGAGGAGCCTCTTCCCCGCGAGCGGCTGCTTTTTCTTTTAGACAGAAAATAAGGCAGGTGCGAGGGGAATGAGTTTTTTGGAAGAAATCGGTGAATTTGGCCTTATTGAAAAATTCAAAAATTGGTTTATTCCTCAGTCTTCCCGGGTTGTTTTGGGAATTGAAGATGACTGTGCAGTGGTGGAAGGCAATTGTGACCGCTGGTATCTTTTGACCTGTGACTCCCAGGTAGAAGACATTCATTTTGTAAAAAAAATGATTCCCCCTCATCTTTTGGGGCGACGGGTATTAGCAGTTAACCTGAGTGATATCGCAGCTATGGGGGGAGATCCTCTTTGGGCACTTCTTTCTTTGGTGTTAAATCCTTCTTTAGGAGAGGAGTGGTTAAATCGTTTTTTTCAGGGTGTGCGGGAGGAAGCTAAAGAATTTGGTCTGGATATTATAGGAGGAAATTTAGCCCGTAGCTTTGGCCCTTTAGTATTTGACCTTACTTTAATTGGGGAAATGGATCGTGGAGCCCCTCTTCTTTTGAGAAGGAACGCTCAACCAGGAGAGTTAATCGGGGTGACCGGTACTCTGGGTGATTCGGCTGCCGGTTTGAAAATTGTTTCCTCCGGAAAATCAAAAGACATGGAAATTTATTCTTTTCTTTGTAATCGTTATTTTTGTCCTACTCCTCGAGTGAAAGTAGGGAAAGCTATCCGTCGTTTGGATTTGCGAGGTGCCTTGATAGATATATCTGATGGTTTTATCCAGGATTTAGGGCATATTTTGGAAGAGAGTAAGGTAGGAGCGACTATCGAGGCCGATAGGCTACCCCTTTCTTCTGATTTGAAGAAATGGTGTTTTGAAAAAAAATGTGACCCTTGGAATTTGGCCCTTGCAGGAGGAGAGGATTTTGAACTAATTTTTACTTTTCCCCGGGAAAGAGAAGAAGAAATAAAAACTTACATTTGGCAAGTAGCGGGGGTAGAAGTTACTGTGGTAGGAGAGATTACCTCGGAAAAAAAACTGACTATTTTCCAGGAGGGAAAAGAAATAAAGCCCTCTTTAAGAGGATGGAATCATTTTCGGAAGGAGAAAGAAAGATGAAGAGAGTCTTGACTATAGCCGGTTCTGATTCGGGAGGGGGTGCAGGCATTCAGGCAGACCTTAAAACTTTTTGTGCTTTTGGAGTATTTGGGATGTGCGCCGTTACCTCGGTTACTGCGCAGAATACTTGTCAGGTGAAGGCGGTTTTTGATTTGCCCCCCGACATGGTTTCTTCTCAGATAGAAGTGGTGATGAGTGATATTGGAGTGGATGCGGTTAAAATAGGGATGCTTTCTAATTCGGTTATTATCCAGGCAGTAGCGCACACTTTTGACAAATATCCGGTAGAGAAGTTGGTGATTGACCCGGTAATGATAGCTAAAAGCGGGGATCGTCTGATTAAAGAGGAAGCGGTTACAACTTTGGTAGAGAATCTTTTCCCGCGGGCGCTGTTGGTGACTCCCAACCTGGATGAGGCTTCTTTGCTCTCGGGCTTGGCTGTTCGATCGTTAGAAGATATGAAAACAGCAGCTCAGAAGATTAAAGAGCTCGGTCCGCGTTTTGTTTTAGTGAAAGGAGGACATTTACCGGGGGAAGAATTGGTGGATGTCCTTTTCGATGGCCAAAAGTTTTTCCTTTATCCGGGGAAGAGGGTTTTCACTAAAAATACTCACGGGACAGGGTGTAGCTATTCTTCGGCGATAGCTTCTCTTTTGGCCTGGGAAAAGTCGGTGCCGGAAGCGGTGAAGGAGGCTCGAGAATATATGAGTTTGCTGGTGGTCCATTCTCTCTCTTTGGGTAAAGGGCATGGGCCGGTTAATCATCTGGCTCCTGTTTTTTTGAAAGAAGGATTGGACCCTCAGGTGGGGGGCAGGTTGTGGTAGAAGGTAAATTTTGGTTGGGCACCTCTGGCTGGACCTATCCTCACTGGAAAGGGGTTTTTTATCCAGAAGAAGTTGCTCGTGGCCGGTGGCTTGCTTACTACTCAGAACAATTCGACACGGTAGAGCTCAACGCTTCTTTTTACCATCTCCCCCAGCGAAAAACTTTTGTAAACTGGCGGGCAAAGACACCTCCTGGCTTTCTTTTTTCGGTAAAAGGTAGCCGCTACATCACTCATGTTAAAAAACTGGAGGGGGTAGAGGAGCCACTTGCGCGGCTTTTGGATGCCGCTTCAGCTTTAGAAGAAAAATTGGGCCCCATTCTTTTTCAACTTCCTCCACAACTGAAGTGTGATTTAAATCGACTGGAAAAGTTTCTCTCCCTTTTGCCTCCGGGAAACCGTTATGCTTTCGAATTCCGGAATCCTACTTTTTTCTGTTTAGAAGTTTATGAACTACTCCGGCAAAAACAGATGTCTTTGTGTATTGCCGATACCCCTTCTTATCCTAAAGAAGAGGTAGTAACTGCTTCTTTTGTTTATCTCCGTTTACACGGAAGTCAAAGCCTCTATACCCATTGTTATGAGGAAGAGGAGCTTTGGGAGTGGGGGAAAAAGATAAAAAACTGGCTCTCCCAGGGGGAGGTTTTCTGTTATTTTGATAATGACTATCAGGGTTTTGCTATCAAAAATGCTTTTCGTTTGAGAGAAATTGTGCAAGAAATTGAGTAACTTAAATTATTGTAGGAGGGAGATTTGATGGAGAAATGGGTGGACTTGAGACGGGATACTATAACTCTGCCAACACCTGAGATGAAAGAAGCGGCTTTTAGGGCGTCTTTGGGAGATTCGGTGTATGGGGAGGACTCGGAACAACGGGAGTTGGAAGAATTAGCAGCTCGAGTGTTAGATAAGGAGGAAGCTATTTTTGTCCCCAGTGGAACTATGGGTAATTTGATAGCGGTTCTTAGCCATACCGAAAGAGGGAATGAAATCATCCTGGAACAATGGGCTCATATCCGTA
Organism: Candidatus Atribacteria bacterium; assembly: GCA_030156825.1. Taxonomy (GTDB): domain Bacteria; phylum Atribacterota; class Atribacteria; order Atribacterales; family JASGLU01; genus JASGLU01. The sequence goes on from JASGLU010000068.1 coordinate 6,713, forward strand.
CTTCAGAAACCGGTGGATCAGCTTTGGTAGGTGGGATAATGATGAACCCGGTGCCTGGCCCCCGAGGTGTCCCTGAGATAAAAGAACTGGAGGCTGCTATTCGGCCGGATAACATTCACTACCCCCGGACAGCTTTAGTATGTTTGGAAAGTTCCCACTATCGTTATGGGGGGATAGTGGCTCCGCTGGAGGATATGAGGCAAATTAGGGAGGTAACCAATAAATACTGCCTACCGATTCATTTGGACGGTGCCCGACTGTTCAATGCCGCTTTATACTTGGGAGTAGCGGGAAAAGATTTAGCCCGGCTGGCAGATTCGGTCATGGTCTCTTTGTCTAAAGGCTTAGGGTCGCCGGTAGGTTCGATTTTAGCCGGTGAGAAAAGTTTTATCACTCGCGCCAAAAGGTATCGTAAACTTTTAGGAGGGGGGATGCGCCAGACCGGTTGGCTTTGTGCTTGTGGTAGGATTGCCCTTTCTCCATCCAATATTGCTCGATTAGAAGACGACCATCGACGAGCCCGGATTTTAGCCGAAGGACTTAATTCTATTTCTGGGGTAACAGTAAATTTATCCCGAGTTCACACTAACTTTGTTTTAGCTGATTTGAGGGGAAGCGGAATACAAAGTGAAACCTTTTTGAGCTTGCTTCGGGAAAGAAAAATTTTGGCTACTTTTGTTGATGACTGGACTATACGGATGGTTACCTCTCGTCAGGTAAACGACGAAGACATTGAACATACTCTTTTTGCGGCAGAAGAAATAATTAAAAAGTAATTTTGTTAAAATAACAATTGGTGTTATACTCGACTGGATAAAAAATTATTATTCTATTGCTGGAGCTGAGTTTTTCTGGAGGAAACCCTAATAGTGGCGATAGGCCTGGGATTAGATGCTTTTTCCCTGGCAGCGGTGTTTGGTATCTGTCAAAAAGTTTGCCCCCTGGGGGCTAAACTCCGCCTTTCTCTTTCTTTCGGTAGTTTTCAGTTTTTTATGCCTTTGATCGGGTTTTGGGGTGGTTTGCCAGTGGCTCGGTTGGCGATTTCTTTTGGTCACTGGATTGCTTTTTTTGTTCTGGCGATGGTAGGAGGAAGAATGATTTATCAAGGGTGGAACGAAAAAGGGGAGCGCACTCTTCCTGATTTTAGCCGGGGATGGCCGTTGATAACAGCTTCGATTGCTACCAGTATAGATGCTTTGGCTGTAGGGTTTTCTTTTGCTCTTCTGGAGAGTACTATTTGGCTTCAAGCGCTAATTATCGGAATAGTGGCCGCTTTTATGACTTACATTGGGGTTTCTTTGGGACATCGGCTGGGGAAAGAAGTGATTCCCAAACCGGAAATAATTGGGGGGATAGCTATTTCCCTGGTGGGGTTAAAAATTTTACTGGATGGCTTGATTTGATTTTAATCCTTTATCTTTTTTTGCTTTTTCGGGGGTTATAAGGAGGGTTCCCCCTTATAGTTCTGTGCCGTAAGCTATCTTAATTAATGGGTTTTGCGGTTAACTGTAAAAGAGAGGGAAAAACGTGGAAAAATGTATCTTTGGTCCGATTTATTCTCGAAGGTTAGGTGTTTCTCTGGGGATAAATTTAGTTCCTTATAAAACCTGTAGTTTGAATTGCCTTTACTGTGAATGTGGGGAAACTACCTCTCTTACCATTGAGCGAAAGGAACATCTTCCTTCTCAGTGGATAATGGAAGAGCTTATAAAATATGCTTCCTCCTCTCGTTTTCGTAATTTTCCTCCTCTATATTTTACCTTTGCCGGGTTGGGGGAGCCTACTCTTAGCTCAGGTTTAGGAAAAATAGTTAATCTAATCAAGAAAACTTTTCCTGAGCAAAAAATAGCTTTAATTACCAATGGAACTTTGTTTGGTTTTTATCCTGAGTTACTGAAAGAAGTAAAAGAGATAGATTTAATTATCCCTTCGCTGGACGCGGCAACAGAAGAAACTTTTAAAATTGTAAATCAGCCTCATCCAGCCGTCTCTCTGGCTGCCCATTGGGAAGGGTTGGTTCGACTGAAGAAGCATTTTACAGGAGAAATATGGCTCGAGGTGTTTATCTTGAGTGGTATGAACGATTCTGAAGCCGAGCTTACTCTTTTACGGGACAAAATTAACTTCCTTTCCCCGCAACGGGTCCAGATCAATTGGCTGGATCGGCCTGCTGCTTACCAGGGAATACAGTCTCCTCCTTTTGCTCGACTTAAGAAAATAGCCCAGTTTTTGGGAGGGGAAGTTATTTTGCCATTTTCTATCCCCCCTGCCCGAGAACAAGAAACACCGGTGGTCAGCTAACTTTTTCCTGGTCGATGGCGGCTCGGATAGCGGAAATATAGTCTTGGTTAGTTCCGCAACATCCTCCAATCAGGTTGGTTCTTAGCTGAACGAGCTGGTGGGCTCCTCTTTTGAAGTCATCGGCGGTTTCGGTGTATGTTAGTTTTCCCTCTATCAGCTGAGGAATACCAGCATTGGGTTTGCAGGAAATAAAGCCTGGATAGTGTTCCCGGTATATTCGAATGATTTCTATCATCTCTTTAATGCCGGTCCCACAGTTAGCTCCCAGAGCGGAAATTGGTTGGTTAGCCATAGTTTGACTTATAGTTTGTGGGTTCTCTCCCATAAGAGTAGTAAAAACGTTTCCTCCTCTGGGCTGGAAGCTGAAACTGGCGATTACCTCTCCCCCTAACTGCTGAGCAACCTGGATGGCTATTTGGGCTTCTTCCAGAGAATTAAAAGTTTCAAGATGAAATATGCGGATTCCCAGATTGTATAGTATAGTCATTTGCTCTGAGAAGACTGTTTTAGCCTCGGCTGGGGAAAGATCACCATAAGGTTGAATAAATTCTCCTAAAGGACCGACTGAGGCCGCGAGCAACGTTTCTTGCTTTTTCGATTTTTGAGCGATTAAAAAGGCCTGTCGGTTAATTTCCTCCAACTTATCATCCAACCCGGCTCGCTTGAGTCTGATTCTATTGGCGCCAAAAGTGTTGGTTTGGATAAGGTCAGAACCGGCATCAACATAACTTCGATGCACACTTGCAACCTCATCTGGATGGGAGAGATTCCACTCTTCTGGAGGGCATCCAGCAGGAAGGCCAATCTCTTGCAAGCGAGTACCCATCGCTCCGTCGAACACCATGATTTTTTTCTGGGTCAAGGCTTCTTTTAACAATGGTTTTACTCCTTTCGTCGAATTACTTTGATTGGATATGTTAGCATAAACGAAAAAGTTGGTCTACCGCATGCGTCAATTCAGGAAGCCCACAGTACAGGACTGAGGTAACAAATTCCAGATAGACCCCCATGCTGCTTGAGCCGCACCAGATAACAATGAAAACGGAATTCAATATAATAAATCTTAGAGAAACAATAATGGTCTATCCTTTCAGTTTTTCTTTTTTTAAGTCTTTGCCTTTTATTTTTTAAGTTTTTGTTTTTCGGGGGTTGATAAGGGGGAGTTCTTTTCCCCCTTATAGTTATATTGAAAGACCTGACCCCAGGACTACTCTGCCAAAAAAGAAAGGGGCTTACAAGGGGGAATACTTTCCCCCTTGTACTGGTGGAGTATTTTCCCACCAGTTGTTTTTAATTGTTTCTACCAGGCTATTTTGTCTGGCAATTGCCAGGATAAAATGTCCTCTAACTGCCAGATATTGTGTCCAAGAATAAGAAAGGACTGAG
>JASGLU010000009.1 GCA_030156825.1 Candidatus Atribacteria bacterium
CTACTGCTCTATTGGATAGGTTACTCCACCATGCCCAGGTGATAAATATCCGAGGTAACAGTTATCGACTTAAAGATAGAATCAGAGCCGGAATTTATGAAACACCTGATTCTAATTCATCAGGTTAAAAAGCTAAGAGGTGGGTCAATTTTAAACCGGCCAAAGTGGGTCAATTTAAGGCCGGCCTTGACAATGCAATGACACTTCTTGTTTGTCCACCCCGGCAACTTTCGAGCCGTTTTTAGCCTGCCCCTGAATGTATTTATCAGGGGTCCATGGTTTTTAAAACATGGATTCCCGATAAAAGATTTCGGGAATGGCAGAACAGACAATGAGGGGGCAAGCCCCCTTATACCCCCGACTATAGGGGGTAAATCCCCTATAACCCCCAAAAACAAAGACAAAAGGAGGCCCGATTGAAAATTTCAGGCCCTTACTCTTTTTCACTCCTGCAGCCCTTCCGCCTGAGCTGCCCTTTTCAGTTGCTCATCGAAACAAAGGAAGTAAACACCTGAGCGTACCCGGTTTTGTAAGATAAGTGCTGAAGCGAGATGAAGTGCATCAAAACCCCTAAGAGGATAGTCTTCGGTTAAACTTCCGCCCAGTCGAGCCACATCTTCCGAGACTTCCATAATAAAATAATTGACCCAATCTCTTTCGAAATCTTCTACTACTTGCCTATACTCCCTTTTTTTTAACTCCCCCTCACGCAGTTTTCGAGAAAACCCAGCCCGTGCTTCTACATATGCTATACGAGAAGTGGCAACAACTTCCACCTTCTCAATCTCTTCCCTCACCCTCTGAGAGCCTGATTCCTCAACATAAAGTTTTACCAGAGCGCTGGTATCAAGATAGATAATCATCTACGGTCTTCGATGATAAGTTCAGAAAGCTGCCGACCCCGGGTCTTCACAGGACGCAGAGACCCAGTGGGTTTCCTTACTGACCAGGTTGCTACTCCCTTTTTCATCAAATCAAGAAGTTCTTCATTTACTGCCTCTTTTTTCGCTGGAGCAATAAAAGCAATTACTTCACCACGGTTAGTTATTTCAATTTTTTCTCCCTGCTCAACCTTTTTGAGGTAAAAGCTAAGCTTGTTTTTAAGCTCTCTTACTCCAACTTTGGACATCAATTTTCCTCCCCAGCTCATTATAGCTATATTATATCTTAATGTAGCTACCTATTCAACCCTTTAGTGGTAGATAGGTATGGTTTTGGAAAGTACAGTAGGATATATGAATTAGAGATAGCAAAACCTTGAAAAAGACCATAGAAAACTCAACCCAACTTGCACCATAGGTGCCATAAATTAGCCCTATAGCAAGCTTCTCTTTTTAAGGATTCTCATTTCGGGTAACACGGATTTTCTCTGCCAGAAGGGTCTATCTCGATAGTTCAATGCCTGATATATTTTTCTCACCTCTTCTTCTGGCTCACTGCACTTTTTAAGGTAGATGGTTTTCCCTGATTTAGTTGGCAGGGAAGTGGTTACCATCTTCTGGCTGTTCATTATTCTCACTATCGTGCTCCAATCATGGTTTATCCCTTGCCCTTTCAGCTGATGACAGACACTGTTAACCAAGGTATAAGCCAACACACTGCCATAGATATGGGCTGGCTTTATCCTGTTGGCGGTAGATTGGCCTTACTCGCAAGTCAGTCTTTAAGATTTAGGGGAGGAGTTTACTAATAAAATGCCGCCACTTTCTACATCCCATTCTATCTCAAACATTTTTGTCCATTCTCACCCCATTTGTATCAGTAAAACCAATCCAGAGAAGGCAAAGCGATGTCTTAGATACAGGTTAACCCATTTTTGAACTTTTGTCGAGCCAAGGTGGAAAAAATAGTGAATATTGCTCATCGATAAGCTCCCCAATACAAAAGAGGGATAAAAACGTGTCTCTCTCCTTTCTATCAAAACTCGGGCAACTGTTTCTGGATGGTAGATGCTTGCTGGTTACCAGAGCCCCCTCACTTTTCCAAACCAATTATCTTTTTCATCTGTCCCACAGCCAGGTATTTTTCCAATGTCTCGCTCCAGCGGTCTAATTCCTGATTGATTACTTCGCTCCAGGAAGGGGTAGCAGCGAGCGGGGGCAAGTCTTTTTCTTCTCTCAACCAATTGAGAAAATGACGGCGAAAGCTGCTGCGGTCAAAAAGGCCATGGAGGTAGGTGCCAAAGATTCTCCCCTCTCTTACCGCTCCTTCCTTTTGTCCTCCCTCTTGCAGGAAAAAAGGAGGGTAAGCTGTCCAAAAACGGCTTTCTCCCTGGTGAATTTCATAACCTTCTACCTTTGCCGCTGGGCAGGTAGCCCAATACCCTTTCACCTGCTGCAAGGTTTTATTATCTTTGAGTTCGGTTTCCATCTTTAAAAGGCCAAGTCCCGTTATTTCTTTTTGTCCTGACTCTATGCCCAGCGGGTCTTTTATCTTCTCTCCCAGCATCTGGAAACCTCCACAAATGCCCAATACCTTACCCCCTCTATCCAGGAAGTCTTCTATTTTTTCCTTTCCGCCTCGCTCCCAAAACCAGCTTAAGTCTTCTATGGTATTTTTGGTGCCCGGGAGGATAAGGAGGTCCAAAGAAGACCAATCATCTTCTACTTGCAAATAGCTCAACCCTACATCGTTCTCCGCTGCCAAAGGTTGAAAGTCGGTATAATTGGCCAGGTGGGGGAAACGAAGCACCCCTATTTTAACCGCAGAAGGGAAAGAGTTTTTAGACAATCTCTCGGAAAGGCTGTCTTCTTCGTCCAGTGAAAGAGAAAGATAAGGTAAAACCCCCAATACCGGCACTCTGGTCAGCTTTTCTATTTCTTCCAATCCCGGTTTTAAAATTTCCAAGTCTCCCCGAAACTTATTAATCACAAATCCCCGAAGCAGGTTTCTTTCCGAAGAAGGAAGGAGTGCCCAGGTGCCATACAGAGAAGCAAACACTCCTCCCCGCTCAATATCTCCGATTAAAAAAACCGGACACTCCAGATGGGTTGCCACTTTCATATTAACTATATCTTTTTCCCGCAAGTTAATCTCCGCCGGGCTACCCGCTCCTTCAATAACCACCAGCTCACACTCCCGGGCAAGCGAATGCAAACTATCCTTAACTATTTCCCAAAAAAAAGGGAGATGCTCATAGTAATCACCGGCTGACAAAGTACCCCAAACTTTTCCCCTCACTATCACCTGGGTGGTTGCCTTCCCCTGAGGTTTAAGTAAAATTGGATTCATACGGGAATCAGGTTGAGCAAAAGCTGCTTGCGCCTGTAAAATCTGGGCTCTTCCTATTTCTTCCCCTTGGGGAGTCACTCCCGAATTGAGAGACATATTTTGTGCTTTAAACGGCAAAACCCGCCACCCCTGCCGGGCTAAAAAACGGATAAAACCAGCTGTTAACAAACTTTTTCCCACTGAAGAACCGGTTCCCTGAAACATCAAGAATTTAGCCAAACCTTACCTCCTAACTAAAGTCCTCAAACGTCTTAGGCTCTTTCACTCCCAACAAACATAGAAAACCGACTACGTTCAAAATCAAAGCTATTAAAAAAACCGAGGGATAACCCCAACCATCGGCCACTTTTCCTCCCACAAGCGGGGCAAAAAAAGCGGGAAAGCCGGCAATAAAAGTGCCCAATCCCAGATAATCTCCCCTCTTTTCCACAGGAGCAAAGTCAAGCAGAATAGCCACTCCTCCCACATTAATAGCACTATAATTAACCCCAAACAGAGCAAAAGCCAGCAAAAACATAGCCGGGCTCTGCGCCAAAAAAGCTATCAGGTTACTAAATATTACCGATAAGCTGCCGATAATCAGCACCGACTTGTGGCCTTTTCTGTCCCCCAGTGGTCCCCAAATAAAATTACTTAAAGCTTGAAAAACCAGAAAGAAAGCGTTGTAGCGGGCAATATAATTATCGGGAATAGAAAAGTTCTGCAAAGTATGAACCGTGTAAAAAGAACCACCCATGATTCCCATGGCCAGGAAAATGCGGGCCAGCAAAAAGTGAGCAAAGTTAGTATCCCGTTTAACTAACGACCAGAGGGAACGAAAATACCCTTTTTGCTCTTTCCCGACCACCCCTTTCTCCTCCCGGGTTAAAGCCAGGAAAAAATAAGAAATCGCCATCGCTCCCGAAGCCAGAAGAAAGCAGAAACCAAAATTCTGAGGGAAAGCGTGCGTTGCTATTATCTTTTCCGCCAGTCGTGAACCACCCATACCCATCAAAGCACCCAAACCATTACCCACGGCAAAGTAAGATCCTCTTCTGGCTGGATTAATAACTTTTCCAATCATTTCGGTCCAAATCGGGCTCAAAAATCCCATGGTAAAAGAACTTATCCCCAAAAAAATCAAAAGGAGATAAAGGGCAAAATCGGGGTAAGTGCCGGCCAAAGCAAAAGCCAGAAAACTAAAACCCAAATAGGGGAGCCGTTCTCCTAAGGTAGCTTTCAAAATGAACGGTAATTTTCGCTCTAAACGATTAGAGTAACGACCACCCCAAAGAGCTGGTAACGACCACCCCAGATAAGTTATAGCCGGAATAAGGCCAATTTGGAGGTTGGTGGCTCCCAAATTTCGGGCAAAAAGGGGAAGCAAGGTAAAAACAGAACCAAAAGCCATCCCCAAAGAGAAAAAAGCATAATCTAAAGTATCAACTACAAAGTTTCGCCGGTAGTCCGCAGGGGTAAGCATGGTAGACTACCAGCGCTTTTTAGGAAAAAACACTTCCTTTAGATAAAAAGAGGGAGGAATCTCTCGTAGAAACCGAGAAGGTTTATGCACCAAGGACTGGCCGTGTTTAGGCTGAGCCATTGTCGGATAAGAAAGGAAAAGACGGTCTCTGGCTCGGGTGCAAGCTACGTAAAACAGTCTTCGCTCCTCCTCAACATTTTCTGGCTGAGACAGGGAGCGGGCAGAAGGAAAACCTCCTTCGCACAACCAGACTACAAAAACGCAGTCCCACTCTAAACCCTTAGCCTGGTGAACGGTAGAGAGAGTTACTTTTTCATCCGCTATTCCTCCTGATACAATGTTTTCCGCTTCCAGTTCTCCCAGAAGAGCTAATTCGCTCAAGAATTTTTCCAGGGAAGTAAACTGGGAAGCAAAATGGGATAACTCTTCGATATCCTGTAATCTTTCTGACCAGTCAGGATAACGGGTTTTCAGATAATCCCCGTAATCACCTTTTACCACCTCTGCCACTATAGATTCCGGGTCTGCAGCGAATTGCTCGAGATGAAGTAAAGCTTTTCGTAAGCTCTCAACTCCCTCGCGAGCCGCCCGAGACAACGAGTCAACCGAAGAATCGGCTAAAAAAGTAGCCAGCGGGTCAGAAGATTCTCCCACCGTTTCCCAAATTCTTTGGGCGGTTTTCTTACCGACCCCGGGATACATTTTAAGAATTCGCATCCAAGCTATTTCATCCTGAGGATTAGCTACTATCTTAAGATAGGCAATTACATCTTTAATGTGGGCTTGCTCAAAGAACCTGAGACCAGAGCGGACTTCAAACGGGATACCCCGTCGGGTAAGCTCCATTTGAATTTCCATACTCTGATAGTGGGCCCGGTAAAGAATCGCTATCTGCTCCAGGTCATAACCTTCTTCCCGCAGGTCAAAAATCTTCGAGGCCACAAAGTTAGCTTGCTCAAAAGCATCCCTGGTGGGGACTACTACCGGTTTTACCCCTTTCCCTCGCACCGAACGCAAGTTTTTATCAAACTGTTGCGAGTTGTGAACGATAATTCGGTTGGCCAAGTTTAAAATTTCTGCCGTGCTGCGATAGTTAGTTTCTAACTTATAGATGTCACAGTTGGGGTATTTTTTGGGAAAATCCAGGATATTGGCAAAGTTGGCTCCCCGGAAAGAATAAATGCTTTGGCTATCGTCGCCTACTGCCAGGATATTACCATGGTCTTGAGCTAAAAGGTCCACAATTTCAGCCTGAATCAAGTTAGTATCCTGATATTCATCCACCAGAACATGGCAAAACATGTCCCCGTATTTCCGGCGGGTTTTTTCATTTTCTCTCAATAAAGACCACAAGTAATACAGAAGGTCGTCATAATCCATGAGGTTAAGTTCCTGCTTTCGCTCCTGATAAAGGAGAAAAAGGTGATTCAACTGGGAAGACCACTCTAAAAATTGAGGGTACTGCTTCTGCAAAATATCTTCTAAGCTAACCAGGGTGTTTCTACTTAAAGAAATAATGTTGGCTATCAATTTCGACTTGGGGAATCGCCTAACTTTAGTGTCTATCCCCAACTCTCCCAGGCAGGAATCGAGTAAGTCTTTTTGGTCCTCTCGGTCTAAAATAGTATAGTTATTTTGATATCCTATTTTTTTAGCTTCTCGCCGCAAAATAAGATTGCCAATGTGGTGAAACGTTCCTCCCCAGGCCATCTCTAAAGAAGTACCCAGGAGGCACTCTACTCGATGCAACATCTCCCGGGCCGCTTTGTTGGTAAAAGTCACCAAAAGAATGGAAGAGGGGGTTACCCCTTGTTCTACCAAACGAGCCACCCGATAGGTAATGGTTCTGGTTTTACCGCTTCCTGCACCAGCTAAAACCAGTTTGGGGCCATCAGCAGCCAGCACCACCTCTCGCTGCTCCTCATTCAATTCCCGCTGATAATCAATTTGGACAACACTTTTCAAGATTTAAACCTCCTACTTTTATCTTGCGCAGATACAATCATCTCTTGTAGTTGCCGGCGGTCAAAAAGGTATTTTTGATTACAAAAAGGGCAGGTTACTTCTCCTTGACCTTGCTCCTCAAGCAGCTTAGTTAGTTCTTCCTTGCCCAAAAGAATCAAGGCCCGCCGGGCCCGGTCACTGGAACAATAGCAATGATACTGCAAACTTTCCCGGCCAGTCACTCGCGCTGGTAGAGAGGCAAAAACTTCTTCTGCCAGGTCTTCGGGTGTTTCTCCTTGAAACAAACGCTTACTCACTTCCCCCACCCGCGATAAGTTCTGTTCTAAAGTTGTAATTACCTCTTCTGGAGTACCAAAAGGGGTATGAATGATAAAACCACCAGCGCTTAAAACTTCTCCCCCCTCAGCCACATACACCCCAGCGCTACAGGCCGAAGGTAGTTGTTCAGACCGGTTAAAATAATAAGCCAGATCGTAAGCAATTCCCCCTCTTTGGACTTCTACACTACCCAGATAAGGCTCTTTCAAACCCAGGTCTTTCATCACTAAAAGCTGAGAACCTTTTCCCACTCCATCTTCTACGTTTATTTTGCCTTCTTTTCGGGGGGGCAAAATCACCATCGGTTGAGAAACGTAACCCCTTACCTCCCCTTTCTGGTTGCTCTGAACTAAAATCTCCTTTAATGGACCACGACAATGAATCTGTAAGCTAATACGACGCACCTTTTTCTGAGAAACACCCATTATTCCCACCAAAGTCAGAGCCCGCCCCAAAGCACAAGTAGCCACCGGAAAAGTCTGGTGAATCGCTTGCGCTTTTTCTACTAAACCAGTGGACCGGGCAAAAAAGCCAATCACTTGTGTTCCCTCTATAGCAGAACGCACTACATAATCTTCCATTTTTCTCCTTCAAACACCCCTTAATAAAATTTCAAACCATCTTGCTTTATCCAACCGAACTTCATTCCACCCGGTTTTTTCTTTGAGGAAGTTACTTCTCCTTTATACAAATCGCCTTCTTTCGATCAATCTTAGATGGACAGCAATTGTTCTTCTGTCCTACAAACGACTATTAGGGGGGGCTTCGCCCCCCCTAATAACCCCCCGAAAGATAAAAGATTAAAAACTAAAAGGCAAAGACTTAAAAAACGAAAAACTGAAAGGATAGACCATTATTGTTTCTCTAAGATTTATTATATTGAATTCTGTTTTCATTGTTATCTGCTGCGAAACAGCATGGCCGTCTATCCTATTATATTAAATTCTGTTTTCGTTGTCATCTAATGCCCCAAAGTAGAGAGCAAACGCAAACCCTATAATTTTCTAACTCTTTCCGGTTAAAATAATTTCACTTACCTTAGCCACCACCTGAGCAAGTTTTTGTTCCACCTTTTCTACCATTTCCGGCTTGACCTCTTCTTCTTGCTGGCGGTTGACTAAAACCCCACAAACAGCACCCGCCTTCAAGCCTAAGGCTCGAGCCACCGTAAACAGAGTGGCCACTTCCATCTCATAATTTAAAACCCCCAATCTTTGCCATTCTTCCATCGTCCCCCTAAGATTTCGAGGGACATAACCAGAAAAAGTATTATACCGTTCTTGTCCAGGATAAAACGAAGCTGATGAGCAGGTGATACCCGTCCAGTATCGGTATTTTAGCTGTTCACAGGCTTGACAGATAATTTTTACCATATCCCAGTGAGCACAAGCCGGGTAAGACAGGGGAGCATAGTGGTCGGAGGTGCCATCCATCCTCACTGCTCCCTCACTTATTATCAGATCCTCAGGAACAATCTCTTTTTGAATAGCCCCGCAAGTTCCCACTCTGATAAACTGGCGGCAACCCAAAGCAGCCAGCTCTTCCACTGCAATCGCTAACGAGGGGCCACCGATTCCGGTAGAAACTATCAAAACATTACCCCAGTCACCACAGCTAAGTACCGTTTTAAATTCTCGATGATAGGCTAACTGATAGCAACTTTTTCCAAAAGAGGCTAAAGTTAAGGTGCGTTCCGGGTCTCCCGGCAAAAAAGCGAGAGTTGCCCCCGCTATATCTTCTTCCCTCAAACCCAGGTGGTAAGCGTAATATCCCATATCCTTTTCCTCCTTCCTCCAGTTCTGGTATAAAATAACCAACCCAAGTTGCAAATCTTTACCAGAAAATTCTCTCTGTTTATAGTATAATTGATTCATAATCTCCTGATTTTTATCAGTCTTTTAATCTGTGTTACCCAAAAATGAGAATCCCCAAAAAAAAGACCTGATATAGACTGATTTCTGGAATTTATGGTGCAACTTGGGTTAAAAAAAAGAAAGGTGAAAATCATGCCCCGAGAAAATTATAATTTACAGGTCAAAGGGAAAGGCCGAACATCGTTTTCTCCGGGAGAAAGTTTGCTGGAGATTGCTCGACGAGTTTTCCCTGACTCCTGGGAAGAAATTATGTCGGCCCAGCTGGATGGGGAAATTGTCGACCTTCATACTCAAGTGGAAAAAAGCCACAGCAAAGTTCACTTTTTTAGTTTCAAACACCCAGAAGGCCGACGAACTTACATCCGAACTTTAATTTTCGTGGTCACTTTTGTCCTGGAGCAAATTTTTCCCGGCAAAAGAGTTAAAGTGTTACACTCTATCGGTGATGGTTTATCCTGTCGGGTAGAGGAAAAGCCCAATCTCACTCCCGAAGAACTGGCCCAAATGGAACAAAAACTAAATGAAATAGTAAGTGCCAACCGCCCCCTCTCTAAAGAAATCACTAACTGGGAAAAAGCCATTAATATCTATCAAAAGATGGGAAGGCAGGATTTAGTCCGTTTGTTCCGCTATTGGAGAACTCCCGCCATTACTCTTTACCAGCTGGATAATTTTTACGACTATTGCTATGGACCACTTTGCCCTTCCACCGGCTATTTGAAAAAGTTCAACTTTGTTCTGGTTCCCCCCAACTTTATTATTCAGTTTCCCCAAAGCTCAAAGCCAGACCAAATCCCACCCTACATTTTTCAACCTAAGCTTTTCAATACTTTTCAGGAGGCTGCTCATTGGGCTACAATTATGGAAATTGAGGATGTGGGAGAGCTCAACCAGGCTATTGTTCAAAGAAAAGAGCGAGAAATCATATCCATCGCCGAAGCCCTTCACGAAAAAAAGATTGCCCAAATAGCAGACACCATTACCCAAAAAAAAGGTAGTGTTCAGGTAGTCACTATCGCCGGTCCCTCTTCTTCTGGTAAAACTACCTTCACCCGGCGCCTGTATACCCAGCTCCGGGTCAACGGCTGGAAGCCGATAACCATCTCCTTAGATGACTATTTTCTTTCTCGACAGAAGCTAAGAACAAAAGCCGACTTTGACTATGAACGGCCGGAAGCTTTAGACCTCAACTTGTTCGAACAGCACATCCAGGCTTTAATTGAAGGCAAGGAGGTAGAGCTACCCCGTTACAACTTTACCACCGGCATGAGAGAAAAACAGGGAGTCAAAACCCAGTTAAAATCGGAGGGAATTATTTTAGTAGAAGGGCTACACGCTCTAAACCCGAAATTGCTTCCCCATATAGCGCCCGAAAAAAAGTTTAAAATCTATATTAGCGCTATTACTCAAATTAACGTGGATGACCACAACCGAATCTCCACTACCGATTCCCGCCTGATCAGACGGCTGGTAAGGGACTATCAATTTCGAGGAAGCACTCCCGAACAGGTGTTTGAGATGTGGCCCCAGGTTCGAGCGGGAGAAGAAAAGTTTATCTTCCCTTTCCAGGAAGAGGCCGAAGTTATGTTTAACTCTTCTTTAATTTATGAACTGAGTATCCTCAGAGATTATTGCGAACCGCTGTTGCGGGGGATAACCCCTGAAAATAAACATTATCTGGAAACCTACCGGTTGTATGCTTTTCTCCACCATCTTTTGCCCCTTCAGCCATCTCTGGTGCCCACCAACTCTATTTTGAGAGAATTTATTGGCTCCGGATAAAAAAGTTAAACCGGGGGCATGGTTTTAGAACCGGTCCTTTTCTCTACTTCTTCTAAAAGCACCAAAATCGAGTCAAGAAGAGAGTGGGCTTCCGGCTCTATCCCTGTCTGTCCTTTTAACAAAGTGATTTTTTCCTCTATTTCTTGCCAGATATCTTCTTCCTTTCTCGGCAGGGGAGCCGCTAAAAATCTTGCTTCTCCCAAATCAAATTCGCTTCCTCTTTGCGGCACCAATGCCTCTTTTCCTTGGGCTCGCATAGTATCGGCTAAAAAGTGAGCGGCAGTCGACTCTCCGTGAGTAACAAAAAAAGTTGGATTATTTTTAAAGTAGTCGGTCCAGCGAAGCAAGTCTTTTTGGCCAGCATGAGCTGAAAAACCGTTGATAGTGTGAACTTTAGCCCGGCAAGTTATTTCTTCCCCCATAATTCTTACCTTTTTCCTGCCTTCTACCAATTGTCGGCCTAAAGTCCCCTGAGCCTGGAACCCGACAAAAACAATATGGGTGGAAGGTTTCCAGAGAGCATATTTCAGGTGGTGCATTATTCGCCCTCCGCTGCACATTCCGCTGCCAGCGATAACCAGGCCCCTATCCATTTTGTTGACCGCTTTCGAATCTTCCGGCGTTTTAAGATAACGGAGACCGGGAACCTGAAAAGGGTTTTGTCCTTCCAGGTTAATCTTCTGGATTTCTCCCGATAAGAGATGCTTATATTTAAGGTAGATATCGGTAGCTAACCCTCCCATAGGGCTATCAAAAAAGACTGGATAATCGAACTTTTTTTCCTGGTAGAGCAAAAGCAGTTCGTAGAGAATCCTTTGAGCACGGTCCACCACAAAAGAGGGGATTAAAACCTTACCATTTGCTTTCATCGCTTCTTGGAGAACAGAGGCAAATTCCTCCCGGGTGGCTTCCAGTGGCCGGTGGTCTCGGTTACCATAGGTAGACTCAATTACCACATAATCCGCCTGGTCAATTACCGGGGGAGAGCCTTCCATCACGTTGTAAAATTGGCCCAGGTCACCAGAAAAAACAATTTTTTTACCCTCAGCCCAGAGTTCAATCGAAGCCGCTCCTAAGATATGAGCTGCATTGCGAAAAACAAATTCCGTTCCGGCCAGCGACAGCAGCTCATCATAGGCTACCGGCTCAAAAAGATCCATCGCTTCTTCCACAGTTTGCTGGTCGTACAAAGGACTAATAGGTTCTTGCCCCGAGCGCTGGCGCCTTCGGTTTACCCTCTCTGCTTCTTCTCTCATGATTTTGGCGGTATCCAACCACAACACGCGACACAGCTCGATAGTAGGAGTGGTAGCATAAACTTTTCCCCGAAATCCTCGCTGGAAAAGAAGGGGAATTCGGCCTGAATGGTCCAGATGAGCATGGGTGAGTAAAACTCCGTCAATTTGAGAAGGGTCAAAAGGGAAGGGAGCTGAATTCAGCTCTTCCCCTTTGCCCTGAACAAGTCCACAATCAACTAAAAGTCGGCAATCTTTGCCTTCCAGATAAAAGCAGGAGCCGGTAACTTCTTCGGCTGCCCCTAAAAAATAAATCTTCATCCCTTGCACCTCCTCAAGAATAAACTTCCTGGATGGCTTCCTCTACCAGGGGAGTGAGAGTTTTTTCCATTGCTTCTTCTTCCCCGGGAAGGTTCACCTGGTCAAAAAGAAACCAATCTTCAACATGTTGCACCATCGCCCCCGGACTAACCCGAGAAAGGGGAGCTAAGGTTTCCGCTTCCAAGAAATCTTGATTGGTGAATATCTCTACCGAAGAACCAAAATCGGGGTAAGTTTTATCAGGATAGTAGGAAAAAAGTTTAAGGAGAAGAAACCCTTCTACCCAATATCCTACCCAGCCTAAGGTATTACCAAATCCGGCTTTGGTAGGTAAAGAAATGCTTGTATCCTGCCTTAAAGTCACCAATCTCTTTCCCCATCTCCAGCGAGGGTCACTCATATCAGTATAACTCCAGAGAACCAGCGGCCGGGCAGGAGAAAGTTTCTGTTGATGGGAAACAAAAGGTTCTTGCGGAACGATAGCTACTCCCCCTTTTCTCATTACACTCAAAGCCCAGGGAGCAAATTCAACCGACCAAGGGTTTCGGTTCCAAAGCTGGTGAGTGACTTTAACCCGATTAACTTTTTCACTCATTTCCAAAATTATTCTTTTCTGAATGCCAGTGGTTTTTTCTACTTCCTGGGTTAAGACTAAAATCATCTCTTCCCCTGAGGCTTCCACCGGTTGGTTATCCGGGAAATAAGTACGAGGCTTTTCCTCTGGAGCATGCCAGAGACGATGCCCTCCGTACAGCCGCCATTCCTCTCCTCCTTTTTTCCCTAAGTCTGTTTCTATTTCTTGAAAAAGATTAAGCTGATTCAGCCATCCCAAACGAATAACCCGAGGCCCAATCTCCAAAGGAGCAATTAGCTCAATTCGACCATTGCTCAACCGGGCACATCTTTCCCAACCACCATAACTGGTAATATCCATTTATCAGTCTCCTTCCTCGTGATTTCTCTTTTCTTCAGTTGTGCTCAAAATTTCCTGCAAAAAATCTCTTAATTGAGAACTCAGCTCTTTTCTTTTCAGGGCCAAAGCTATGTTGGCTTTCAAATAACCCAATTTATCCCCTACTCCGAAATAATTCCCCCTGATTTGCCAGGCCAGAATTCTCTCCTCTTTGACCAAAGTCCGGAGAGCATCGGTCAGCTGAATCTCCCCTCCTTTACCGGGAGGGGTATTTGCCAGCACCGGAAAAATAGTCGGTTTTAAAATATAACGGCCGACAATTGCCAGATTAGAGGGAGCTTCCTCGGGTGCAGGTTTTTCTACTAAATCGGTTACTTGAAAAAGGCCTTCCCCTATCTTTTCCCCCTTAATCACTCCCCACTGAGAAACGGATTCCGGAGGAACCGGATGCACCGCCAGCATCATTTCATCCGTTCTCTCAAATAAGTTTATCATTTGCTTCAACTCAGGTCCCTCATCTTCAATAATATCATCGGCTAAAAGTACGGCAAAAGGGGAACCGTTTACAAACTCGCGGGAGCAATAGATGGCATCTCCCAGCCCCCGTTGCAATTTTTGGCGAACATAGAAAATTTGGGCCATATTGCCAATTTGCCGAACTAAGTGTAAAAGCTCTTTTTTATCCTGAGATTCTAACTCCTCTTCTAATTCTATCGAGTAATCAAAATAATCTTCAATCGCCCGCTTCCCCCGACCAGTAATCAAAAGCAAACTTTCAATTCCAGAACTGGTCGCCTCTTCAACCACATACTGAATTGCCGGTTTATCCACCAACGGTAACATCTCTTTAGGCTGGGCTTTGGTGGCCGGTAAAAGCCGAGTGCCAAAGCCCGCCACCGGAATTACTCCTTTACTTAGTTTACAACCCTCCATCTGCTTCTCTCCTTTCTTCTGCCGACGAAGCTGTCTCAAACACCCAGGGATTGGTCATCCCCCGCAAGATAAAAACCATCACTCCGAAACCGATAAAATAATCCCCCAGACTAATTACAAAAGGTTGGCGAGCTATCAAGGAAAAGTAGGGAAGAACATCCCCCAAAAATACCAGCCGGGAAAAAGAAGATAAAGGGGTATAATCAGGGAAAGCGCCACTTTGCAAGCGCTCAACCAAAGAGCTAAGACCCAGCCTATCGGCCAGAGGAAGATAAACCGGCATTTTCCCTTGGTTAGCGAAAATTACAAGCAAATTAGCAAGGGAGCCCAAAGATATAAGTTTCATCCCAGGAACTCTCCAGTTCAAAACAGTTCCTAAAAATACCAGTCCCATACCCACCCAGTTAAGCCAGGCAGCAAAAGGCCCTCCCCCATAAAGCCCGGCAAATTTCACTCCAAACCCAACCAGTATCAGCCACCAATAGCTCAAATGAACTCGAGACAAGTTAGTCAAATTACCTCGCTTTAAATAGCCAATTAAAATCCCAATTAGAATAAAATCAACCAACATTTCCCTTTTTCCTCAAAACTTTCTTTAAGGCTTCCATCACCAGTGGGTCAAACCGACCTTGCTCTTCCTCTTCCATAACCTGCAAAGCTTCTACCGGTGAGTAGGCCGGGCGATAAGGTCGATCAGAAGTAAGCGCATCGAACACATCACTTACCCCCACAATTTTTGCCTCCAAAGAGATGCCCTCCCCCCGCCGCCCATCGGGATATCCACTGCCATTAACCCGCTCGTGGTGGTCACGGATAATTTCGGCCACTTTTTTTAAAAAAGCCACATTAGTGACGATCTCATAACCGATAACCGGATGTTGCTGGATTTCCCCATATTCGAGCTGGTTTAATTTCCCGGGTTTAGCCAAAATAGTGTCTTTAATGCCAATTTTACCCACATCATGTAAAAGAGCCGCGTATTCAATCGTTTCTTTTTGCTGCCCAGAAAGGCCCAGCTCCTCAGCCAGAGCCAAGGCTAACTCCGATACCCGGCGAGAATGCCCCTGGGTATAGGGGTCCTTGGCATCAACTGCCGCCATCAACACCCGCAATAGTTCAAGATGAGCGTTTTTAGTCTCAACATACAGCTTAAAAGAATAGCGAGCTACTAAAAAAGGGAAGAGAAAGAGCGCCAGGCCAGGGTAACCAACATAGAGATAAACCAAATAAAGTAGGAGAGAAAAAGGGAAAAGGGCAAAATATTGAAGGGAAACCCCCCGCATATCTTTTTTCCAGAAGGAAAAAAGAGAAAGACCCTCGCTCAGGGAAATCGCTCCTGCCACCAGCAAAGAGTTTAACAGAAAAAAAACAACAATTGACCCGAATACCGCTCCGTAAAAAGCAGGATGATGCCAGGAAAATTGGTATCCTCCCAACCACTGATAAACTAAACTTGAGAGCAGAGCAGAAATCCCAAACTGAGAAGCGTTAAAAAGACTCTTATACCACCCGGAACGAACGGTAGCCAACCCCATTCCAGTAAAAGCCACAAAAGCTGCCGCCGGAGGAGAATCGATCAAAATAACCGCATAAACTATGGCAAAGCTCACCGAAATCGAGGCTCGGTGGGCAAGCGACACCGGCAAAAGCTCAGCCAAAAAAGTTAAACAAGAAAAAACCAGCAAAAAAAGAGGGAAAGCACTAAAGGAAGGGATAAGAGTGGAAATTGACCAACCATAGACTAAAACCCCAAACCCAATTACCAGTCCCAGGTAAAGTGGCAGGAAGTTTTTAGCTTTTTTCTCCTCTTCCCAACGCAAAAGATTACTCAAAAAACTCTTCATCCAGTACCAGCTTTTTATCATTCAGTTATCCAAATAGGGTTAGCCGGTCAAAAAGTCTTCTAAAAGTTAAACCTGGTCCAGCTTACAGCGATAATCCTTACCTCCAGCTAAATCCAGCCCCACTGGCTAAAACAATCGCCAACAGGCCAAGAAGAATGCTCACCAATCTTGCCACTCTTATCACTCCTTTAAGTTAGCCTCTGCCTCTTTCGCTCTACCAAGGCAGGAGCTCCGCTCCGCTGGAAAAACCCGGCTAACCCTATAACTAAAAACATTAAACCCCGAGATGGTAAATCAGTTTCCGGTTGACAGCATCCAGAGTAGCCCGGGCAACAGCTTCGTACGGGTCCTCCTTCACCAGGGCAGAACCCACCAAAGTGGTTGCCGGTTGTCTGCTTCCCCGGACATCTACCAAACAAAGGACAATCTGCCAATCCCCTCGGTCAACGATAAACACCTCTTGCCCGGAGAAAAAAGGAACGCCGATTATCTGGTTCAGGCATTGAAGCACCATTCTACTGACCAATCGCTCCCTTTCCCGCCGACTGCCAAACTTTTCTTCCCCTGTCTCCTGGTAAACTTTCTCTCCCAGCTTAATTTCCACCAGTACCTGAAATTTATCTTGTTCTTTTTTCCATCCCCAACTCCAAAGCACCGGTCGGAGAGTAACGCTTTCTGCTCTTTTTTCCTCTGTTTCCTCATCCAGGTCAAAGCTGACCACACTGATCTTTTTATGGTCAACTTCCGTCTGAAACCTGGTCTTCAACAAGGTTTCAATATCCCGGGCCAAAAGTTTGGGAGGCTTGGTTGGTCGAGACAGAACATGAATCTCATAGATTCCAGCAGAGTCCCCTACAACTTTAGCCTCTAACACTCCGCTTAAACTCTCAATAGCTTTCTCTATTACTTTTAAATCAGGTTCTTTATCCATAATCTACCCTATAAACAATAAAGGGGAGTACCCCCTTATAATCTCCCAAAAGGCAAAAACTAACACTAAAAGTTTAAAAAACGAAAAGCTGAAAGGATAGACCATTATTGTCTCTCTCTAAGATTATATTGAATTCTCTTTTCATTGTCATCTGGTGCTGCAAAGCGGCATGGGGTCTATCCGTTAATAAATCGGATCAATTAAACCGTAGTTGCCATCGTCCCTCCGATAGAGCACCCGCACTTTCTCGGTATCCATATCTTTAAACACAAAAAAACTGTGTCCCAAAAGCTCCATCTGGAAAATGGCATCCTCCACGCTCATAGGCCGTAGAACAAATTCCTTCACCCGGACCACTTGTGGCTCGGGTTCTTCTTCGACAACATTTTCCACCACTGAAGATACTTCAGACGGGGGAACCTCTTGCCGCTGGATTGCCCCTCGGCTTTCCAGTTTGCCCTTGTACCGCTTCACCTGTCTTTCCAGCTTTTCCATCACTTTATCAAAAGCAGTACGCCATTCCGGACCCAGTTCTTCTCCCCGGATTACAATACCACTGGCAGATAGAGTTACTTCCACTTTAACCCGCCCCCGTTGCAGTTGAAACTGGACCAAAGCCTCCATAATTTTTTTAAAAAACCGCTCTAACTTACCCAACTTTTGCGTCACATAGTCTCGCATGGTATCGTTAATTTCTAAGTTTTTTCCCCGGACTATCACATCCATAATCTTTCATCTCCTTCCCTAAGCAACAGAAATTCGCTCCATAGCTATTTTCGGCTCTATAACCTTTGCTAAATCTAAGTCAAAAACCCCCGCTCCTGGACAAAAAGTATTGGCTAAACCACAAGCGGTAGCAAATTTAATACCTTTTTGCCAGCTCTCTTTGCGAGCAAGGGTAGATACCAAAACTCCCACCAGGGTATCTCCTGAACCAATAGCGTATCCCCCAGATAAAAGCTCCTCTTTTGCATAAACCCGCCAAAATTGGTCTTTCCAACCCACTACTAACCCTTGGGAGCCATCGGACAAAACTACTAATTCAATCCCCTGCCTTTGAAAAATAGCCACCGCTTTCAGTTTATCAGAAAGCGAATTTATAGAAAAACCTAAAACTTCTTCTGCCTCTCTTACATTAGGTTTTACCATAAAAGGAGCAAAAAGAAAAGCTTCTTTTAGATAAACCCCGGAGGTATCCAACACACTCCGGCTTCCTCTCTTCTTGGCCAGGTTGATAATCTTTCCATAATAATCAATCCGTATTCCTCGAGGAAGGGAACCAGAGAGGACAATCAAATCGTCCCCGGTCAGTGCCCGGTCCAAAAAGCGATACAAATCCTGCGCAACATTCAAGGGAACCAGGGGACCGGGCTCATTAATCACGGTATGAAACCCTGGCCCTTGCTCATGAATGACGGAAGTGATCCTGGTTTCTTCTGCCACTTCCCAAAACCGATATCGCAAACCGGCTTCCTGCAAGCCGACTAAAATTTTCTCGCCAATAGCTCCTCCTTTAAAAAGGAGGAGTTCACTCTCCCCACCCACCGTTTGCACGGCTCGTGCCACATTTATTCCTTTACCAGCAGCCGTCGGCACCACTTTCAAAGCTCGATTAACCTCATTGAGAGCCAACTTATTCAGAATCAGCAATCGATCCCAGGCCGGGTTAGCACACAAAATATAAATCATAAAGGGTTCTTCTCCAAAAACATTTCTACCTCTTCTTGGGTGGGTAAAGCTGGAATCGCTCCTTTTTTAGTAGTGGTGAGCGCACCAACCGCATTGGCTCGCCGACCTGCGTGATAAAGAGCTTCTTCGGGAATTACCTTTCCCGCTCGTAATTCTTGCCAAAACATAAACAGTGAGCTAATCAGACCCGCTACAAAACCGTCCCCAGCTCCGGTGGTATCCACTGTATCCACCACGAATCCTTCTATCTCCAGCCTCTTATCACCATGAGAAAGAATACAACCTTTCTTGCCTTGAGTAACCGCCAAAAGAGAAAGATGAAACCGATTTTGAAGCCAACTCAATGCTTTATCTAAACTGGAACTGCCGGACAAAAATAGTGCCTCTTCCTCGTTTAATTTAACAATTTGTGCCCGAGACATTGCCTGGATCATTTTAGACCGTGCCTCTTCCAAATTTTTCCATAAAGCTGGCCGAAGGTTGGGGTCAAAGGAAATAAGGTAGCCATGCTTTTCGGCTAAAGTTGCTGCTTTTAAGGTAGCACTATAAGCTGGCTCATGGGTTAGAGTAATTGAACCAAAGTGAAACACTCCTGTTCCTGAAAAACAGGAGTCATCGATTTCGCTCTGATCCAACAAAGTATCAGCGCCTGGTTCTCGGTAAAAAACGAAATCTCGCTCTCCTTCTTGGGTTAAAGAGACAAAAGCCAGGGTAGTTTTAGCCCGACCGGTAGTAAAAAGAAACCGGGGGTCAACCTGGTTTTTTTGCAAAGTATCCCGTAGAAAATCACCAAAAGCATCCTGGCCCACTTTACCGATGAAATAAGATTCAATCCCCAGTTTAGCTAACCCCACCGCTACGTTGGCCGGAGCTCCTCCTGGCGCTTTTTCAAATCCCGGGGCATCCTTCAGGCTCACCCCACTAACGGTGGAAACAAAATCAATCAATAGCTCTCCCAAACAAATTGTCTTTTTGTCCAAAAGATCACCCCCGAACTATAGGGGGGCTACCCCCCTATAACCCCCCTAAATACTTAAAACTTAAATACTTAAAGGCAAAAACTTAAGAATTAAAGATTAAGTGAGAGGGAAAACACCTCTCACTATAGGGGGGCTACCCCCCTATAACCCCCCTAAATACTCAACTCTTTTCATCCTTCCATTTTTGGCAAAAGGAAGTGCTGTAAGTACCTCCTGGTTTATCTTAAATTTATATCACCTGCACCACCAAAGGTTTCTAATCTTTGGTTAAATTTGCAATTCGTCGGTAAAAATCTCGGAGAGCAGGGTACAGATCTCGGTAAATAGCATATAATTCCTGATAATCAGTCATCATTTTCGGGTCTGGTTGTTCCCGATCGATCACCGATACCGTTTTTTCGCAAGCTTCTTCCACCGATGAAAAGCCTCCCTGGCCTACTGCCGCCAAAAGGGCAGCCCCAAAAGCTGGCCCCTCATCTACCCGGACTCGAGACAAAGGAACCTGGTAAATCGAAGCTTGAATCTTCCTCCACAAAGGACTCCTGGCTCCTCCGCCAATGGCTCTTACTTCTTCTATCGGAATTCCCATCTCTTTTATAATCTCAAACGAATCCCGCATGCCAAAAGTCACCCCTTCTAAAACCGACCGCACCATCTCATTCTTACGATGCTTCAAGGTCAAACCAAAAAACACCCCTCGGGCATAAGGGTCGGCATGAGGAGTCCGTTCTCCGGTCAGATAAGGGAGGAAAATCAGACCTTCTGCCCCTGTTTCGGCTAAAGCCGCTCCTTCAGTAAGAACCTGGTAAACATCTTTCTCTAAGAAACTGCTTACCGCCTGCTCCTCTTTCCCCAAAACATCTCTAAACCAGCGCAAAGAGCCACCGGCAGCTAACATAACTCCCATAACATGCCATTTACCCGGCACCGCATGGCAAAAAGTATGCACTCGCCCCTCCTGGTCCACTTTCACCTGATCGCTAAAGGCAAAAACTACCCCCGAGGTGCCTAAACTGGCTGAAACCAAACCAGGACGAACAATGCCGGTGCCAACTGCTCCAGCTGCGTTATCCCCACCACCGGCTACTACCGCTACTTTTTCCCGCAGGCCAAACATTTCCCGAATTTCCTGCCGCACAAAACCGGTAACCTCGGGAGACTCAAAACAAGGGGGAAACCAATCAGGGTTAAGTTCTAAAAGCTCGATAATTTCCTGCGACCACGTTCTTCGGGGTACATCAAACAGAGAAGTGCCAGAAGCATCAGAAACGTCAGTCGCAAATTCTCCAGTAAGGCAGAACCGGATATAATCCTTGGGAAGAAGAACCCGGTTTATTTTTTGATAGACCTCCGGTTGGTTATTCTTAACCCAAATGATTTTAGGAGCGGTAAACCCGGGAAGAACCGGATTACAGTTAATTTCCATCAGTTTTTCCCGCCCCACCCGCTGGGTGATCTCGGCACATTCCCGGTCGGTTCTCTGATCACACCAGAGGATGGCCGGCCGCAGAACCTCACCTCGTTCGTCCAGAAAAACTGAACCGTGCATCTGGCCGGTCAAACCAACTCCGGCTAAACTTTTAGGGTCAATCCCCGAGGCAGAAAAAACTTTTCTCCAGGCTTGAAGGGTTCCCTGCCACCAATCCTCCGGATTTTGCTCGGCCCAGTTAGGCCGAGGAGTAAAAAGGGGATACTCCGCACTGGCCTGGGCAACTAATTGACCTTTTTCATCAATCAATAACGCCTTGCAACCGGTAGTGCCGACATCAATCCCTAAAAAATATTCCATTACTATCCCTCCCCTGTGCTATTATCTTAAAATTAGATTATCACAGAAATCGGGTTTTCAATCAAAGTTTTCAAAAAAGACATAAACTGAGCGGCACTGGCTCCATCTACCACCCGGTGATCAGCTGATAGAGTCAGGTTAATCATCCAATCGGGAACAATTTCCCGACCGTTGTAATAAGGTTTTTTCTTAATAGCACCGCAAGCCAAAATAGCCAGTTCAGGAGGGTTAATAATCGCCTGAAAAATATCTACTCCATACATTCCCAAATTAGATATGGTAAAAGTGCCACCGGAAATTTCCTCGGGCGAAAGTTTACCTGCACGAGCTTTCTCCGCCAGTTGACTGATTTCTTCGCTAATCTGGGCAAGAGACTTCTTGCTGGCTTTCTTCACCACCGGCACAATCAAACCGTCTTCCAGAGCTACTGCTACCCCAATATTAACTTCCGGGTTAATCTCCAGTTCGCCTTCAACCAGATAAGCATTCATTAGCGGAAATTCTTCCAGTGCCCGAGCCACCAATTTAACTATAATATCGGTATAGGAAACTCTAAGCCCGGTTTTCTTTTCTACCAGAGGGAGAAGTTTTTCTCTCGTTTTCACCAGTTCTCCCGCCCATATTTCCTGGGTAAGGAAAAAGTGAGGCTTGGTTTGCACACTCTCTAACATTCTTTGGGCAATGACTTTTCTCATCCGGCTTTGAGGCAGGCGAGCTCTTCCCGGGGCTGGGACTTCTTCTACACTCAGCTTCTGCCTTTCTCGGTAAGCCTGTTCAACATCTTCTTTCACAATTCGGCCACCCGGGCCACTACCTTTAATCTGCGAAAGTTCAAGCTGATATTCTTTAGCCAAACGGCGAGCCAGAGGTGAGGCTTTTACCCTCTCTTCAGTAGCTACCTCTTCTGGGGGAGCTTCTTCTGCTGATGGAGCAGAAACTTGAGCGGTAATTTTTTCTCCTTCTTCTTTCTCTTCTTTTTCCACCACCTCTTCTTTGGTCTCCTCTTCTGGTACTTCCTCTCCAGTTTCCCCCAAATAGGCCACTACCTGGGTAATCGGTACAGTTGCCCCATCCGGATAAAGAATCTTCAACACCGTTCCCGACGATGGCGCCTCAACTTCCATATTCACTTTGTCAGTGGCCACCTCAAACAGAGGGTCTCCCTTCTCCACCTGGTCTCCCTCTTTGACCAACCACTTGTTAATCACCCCTTCTTCCATGGTAAGACCTAATTTAGGCATAATCACTTTTTTAGCCATTCAAAACACTCCTTTCCTGGACCAGGTTCATAATCTTTTCTATGTTAGCTCTTATTGGACCGGTAAACTCCAGTTTTATTTCCCAGCTATCCTTTTTTCGCACCCTAATTTCCCGTTCTCCATCCAGCGCCAGCACCCCTTCTTGCCCAGAGAGGGTAATGCTACTCCCCACTTCCAGAAAGCCGAACTGCTGCAAAGAAAAAGTCTTAACCAATCCCGGAGCCAAAGGAGCTGCTACCAACTTACCTCCACTTCCGGTCTTCAACCAGGCACCCCGGGGTTCTCGCCAATCAATGGTTACCACCCTTCCTACCAATGAACTCAACCCTATTTTTAAAGGGTCACTCTGAGTAACCACTACCAGCTCCACCAATTCTGGCTCCCAAACTGCCCGGGATCCCAGAGCATCGGTTTTGACCAAAACCACGTCCGCCAAGGCTAACTCCGAAATTGGAGGCGAAGGAAAAGAACGTCTGATTCGCAAAACCTTTCTTTTTTCTAAAATTGCCTGGGGGTCAACTGCTTTCTCCAAGAAAAATCCTAAAGCCATCCCCACCAAAGTGGGCTCAATCTCCCAGGCAAAAGTGTTGTTGGTTCCACCCGCCACCGGGAAAATAGGAACCTCTCCACTTTTTTTAGCCACCGCCCGGTTGGTACCGTCTCCCCCCACCACCACCAAAGCTTCAACTCCTTGTTGGACGGCTAAATCAGTAAAGTTGATAGTATCGGTTTCGTCGCCCCAAAGTGGCATATCCAATGAACTCAAACTCACGTGCTCAAGCTTTCCTCGCAAAATTTCCTCGATTGACTGTCCTAAGTAGTAAGGGTCAGGCATATAAACTACTGTCAGCGGACGGTGAAGCACACTATCCAGCCCCCGGATAATTCTAATAACCAGGTTTATCTTATCTTGATTGCCGAAAAGTGAACCATAGGCCACAATTCTCCTTATATCTTTACCCGAAGCCGGATTAATAACCAAACCAATTTTTCTCAGTTTAATGTACCTCCTGTCCCCCGGTTACATTAATTGCCTGGCCAGTCATATAATCCGAATAAGAAGAAGCCAGAAAAACCGCTACATTGGCGACATCTTCTACCGTACATTCTCTTCCCAGAGGAACTTTTTCCCGATAAATTTTCCGCACCTCTTGCGGCGGTACTCCTAACTTCTTCGAATATTCTTTATCTAAAAGGTCCCACATCGGGGTAGAAAAAACGTTTCCCGGACAAATAGCGTTAACATTTATTTTAAACGGAGCCAAATCCATAGCTGCACTTTGCGTAAGACCGATAATGCCAAATTTAGAAGCACAATAGGCACCTAACCAGAGTCCACCTTTTTTACCGGATTTAGAGCTGATACTTATAATTTTCCCCTGTTTACGCTCGATCATATATTTAGCTATTTCCCTGATACAAAGGAAAGTCCCTTTCAAATTCACCGTTATTATGGCATCCCAAACTTCTTCTGGAATCTCGGTGATAAAGTTGGCCTTGATAATGCCGGCCGAATTAACCAAAATATCTATTTGCCCCCAGCGGTCAAAAACCTGCTTAGCCGCTGCTTCTATCTGAGAGCTCTGAGTAACATCTACCGAGCAAGCCATTGCTTCTCGGCCAAACTCTTTCACCCGGGAAGCAGTAGCTTCTGCTCCCTGCAAATTGAGATCCCAGCAGGCCACATGACTTCCTTCCTGAGCAAAACGAAGGGCAATACCCTGCCCAATCCCGGAAGCGCTTCCGGTTATTACCGCTATTTTATCTTTTAGCGGCAAAGGCTCCATAGCCACTCACCTTCCCTTAAAATTAATTTAGTAATAGTCAAGTAAATTGGATCACACCAAACCTTTTCCTCCCAAAATCTGATTTTTCAAAGCCGGATAGATTCGCTGATAGAGTTCGAATTTTTCTTGATAGCGCCTCACCGCTTCCTCTCTTGGTTGATAAACTTCCTCCACTTGAACCAGCTCATTGATCAGAGGGGAAAGGTCATCTATTCCTTCTCTGGCCTTCCTTCCTAAAAGCGAAGCTCCCAAACAGGCAGCTTCGCTCACTGAAAGCGATTCTACCGGCAAGTCATAAACGTCGGCTTTGAGTTGCAACCAGACTTTGCTTCTCGCTCCCCCACCAATGGCTCGCAGACGCTTCACTTTTACTCCCGCTTTGGTTAGAAGGCTCAGGTTAAACTTCATCTCCAGGCTAACTCCCTCAAGCAAGGCTTTAATAATCTCATTCCGTTTTGTTTCTAAACTAAGCCCCAAAATCACCCCACAGGAATGAGAATCAAAATAAGGAGTCCCGGTGGTAGTAAAATGAGGAAGCACATAAAGCCGAGTGGGGTCATCCGGGAGGTCAGAGAGAAGAAGGTCATACACATCCCGTCCTGTCTTTTGAGCTGATTCTAAATCTTTTTGAGCGAAAGTATCCCGAAACCAGCGCAAAATTGCCCCCCCGGTAAAATTGTAAACCATAGTAAGATAGAGAGGGGAGAAAACATGATGGTAGCAGCAAAGATTGTTTTCTCTCATAACCGGGGAAAGGTGCAGCGAAGACATAGCCGGAGCTATACACTCTACCGTACCGGTAGCATCCATGGCTAACCCAGGTCGGATTACGCCGGACCCCATAGCTCCACAAGGCTGGTCGTGTCCTCCTACTGCTACCACCACTCTTTCCTGCCACCCCATCTCTTCCCTAAACGCAGGAGACACCTCCCCCAGTCTGGTTCCCGAAGGGAGAGGTTGGGCCAATCGACTCGGGCTAATCTCTGCCCGCGAGAGAATTTCTTCCGACCAGCTCTCTTTTTGGACATCAAACATCATAGTTCGGCCAGCCAGAGAAAAACTTATGGCTGGTTGCACTCCCATTCGATAAGCAAAAAAATCCTCGAAACAGAGAAAAAAGCGAGCCTGATTCCAAACTTCCGGTCGGTATTTTTTCCACCAGAGGATTTTGTTCACCGTTCCAATCCCAGAGAGGGTCATCCCGGTTATCTCAAAAAACCGCTCTTCCCCTATTTCTTCTCGCCAAAAAGGACAGAACTCGTCTCCTCTGCAATCAAAGGTAACTATCCCCCGAGCTAAGGGTTCACCTTTCTCATCCACTGGTACCACTGCTTCCCCCTGGGAAGATATGCCAATGCTAACCGGCTGGTTTTCCCCTAACTTCTGAGTAACTTCCTGCAAACAGTTTCGGACCGCCTCCTCTACCTCTTTTGGATCAAGCTCTATCCAGCCCTCTTCCGGCTGGTAAAGGGGATATTCCCGGTAGGAAGAAGCAAGTATCTTCCCTTTTTCGTCAAACCCGATCACTTTACAACCGGTAGTTCCTACATCTACCCCCAAATAGCTCACTTTTTTCACCTCTTCCCAACAGGTAAGGTTAAATCTGGCTCTTCAGATAGCGCAAGGCTTCCAGAGCGTTGCCCTCTTTCTGAAAAGAGCGGAGAGTCTGCGAATCAATTTTGGCCACCACTTCCAACAACCACTTAATATTCTCAATACTTAAAGAACAGGCTAAAATCGGGTCTTCTCGATAAGGGAAAATGTCGAGCCCCAACCACCCCTGATAATCAGAGTGGTAGAGATAATAAATAAACTCCAGTGTCTCCCAGAAGTGAACCGTACCCACTACCATATCATCGTCCCAGTCCCGGAAATTATCGTTCAAATGAAGAACAAAAAGTTTTTTAAACTTATCCAGTAAGGCTACTACGTTGGCTGGTGATTCCTTGCAATTTAAGGAGTGACCCAGGTCAATGGTAACCCCCACATTGGGCAGCTGAACTATCTGGGACAAGAAAAGGGCTACCCCAGAAGTGGCGATAGTAGAGTGAGTTCGGGGCTCTCGCAGTTTATACTCCAAGCTCAACTTCACCCGGGGATTATAGCTGGCTACTTCTTCTAAGGCATCAAGTAAAAGGTCCCATTGTTCCCGATAGTCAATCTGGAAAGGATAATCAAAACCGTCCTGTCCTGGCCAGAGGTTAACCACTTCTGACCCCAGCTGTTCGGCCAGGTCCAGACTTCTTTTAGTCATTTCAATCGCCTTTTTTCGAATTTTCGGCTGGGGAGACATTAAGCTTCCCCGAGCAAATTGGGGATTGCTGAAAAGGTCCACATCTAAAGAGGCCAGGGCCAAGTTTCTCTCTTCTAAGGCTCTTCGAACAGCCTCCGCCTTTTGTTCGTCAACCGGATCCGGGTAATGCATCATAACTCCGGTTAAATCTTTTACCTTCACCAGATCGTCTAAGTATTCCTCCATTCTCCGGGGTGGTTTATACCCCTCCACACAAAATCGATCCGGACAGGGACCAAAAGTCCAAATTCCAGTAGCAAAACCCTTGCTATTCATAATTTTTAACCTCCTTCATTATATTAAAGTAAATCATTTATTTCCTGGTTAAGGTCTCGAAGTTGACGGTAGATTTTTCGGTAAATTTCGTACCGAGGCTGGTAATGGTCAATCATACTTTTTTCCGGTTCAATAGTTTTAGCTACCGATACCATCCGCTGGATAGCTTCCTCCCAGCTTTTGAACTCTCCCCTGGCCCAACCGGCCAACATAGCCGCCCCTTTAGCCACCGCCTCTCCGGTAGAAAAGGTAGAAATAGGTTTTTGCAAAATGTTGGCTGCCAGTGACAACCAGTTCTCAGAATGAGAGCCACCACCCACAGCCCGCAAACTATCGATAGCCACCCCAAAGCTCTCAATCAATTCTAAGTTATACTTCATCTCGTAAGTTAAACTCTCCAGAATCGCTCGCACTACTTCTCCCTTAGTAGTTCCTAAATTTAAGCCTACTATCGCTCCCAAAGACCGTTCATCCAGATAAGGGGTTCCAGAACCAGCAAAATGGGGCAATAGAAAAACTGAGGCCGGCGTAGCCGGCATACGCTCCATCAAAACCTGATAAGGGTCTTTTTTCTCCTCTTCTGCTTTCCACTTTTCTTCAAAACCAAACTGATCCCGAAACCAGCGTAAAATCGAACCCCCAGAGGCTATATAGGCCAGGGTAATGTAGGAACCGGCTATCACGTGGGGAGAACAGCAAAAAGCGTTATCCATCATTTCTCGCGTCAGACGAAGCCGCTCTCCCAGATTAAGAGCCACACAATGAGAAGTTCCCAAACCATACATTGCCTCTCCCGCCTGTTTGATGCCACAACCCAATACTCCACAGGGCTGGTCATGGCCACCAGTAGCCACAATCGGTTGATAAGCAATACCAAATTCCTGGGCCAAAGCGGGCCGCAGCTGTCCTACCGCTTCTCCTGAGGGGACTACTGAAGAGAAAAGGTCGGGTTCCAAATCGGCCAATTCAAACATGCGCGTAGACCACTTTTGCCTTTTTGTATCAAGCAACATGGTGCGCACCGCCAGGGAGGGGTCGATTTTGGGTTCTTCCCCGGTCAGATAATAAAGGACATAATCTTCCATACAAACCAGCTTCCAAACTCTTGCCCAAATCTGGGGAAGATTGTCTCTTAACCAAAGAACTTTATTCACCGTATACATGCCGTGCAGAGGCATGCCTGTAATTTGAAAAATTTCAAAAGGGTCGATTTTTTCTTGCCAAAAGTTGACATAATCATACGCCCGGGTATCAAAGTTAGCAATTGCCGGATGGAGAAAGCGTCCTTCTCGGTCAAGTGGTAGCAGGGTTTCTCCGTGAGAGGCCACCGCTATCGACTGAACCGGCTCTTTAGTTTGCCTCAGAACTTCTCCTAAGGATTGATTAACCGCAAGTCGAATTTTTTCCGGATCGATCTCCAACCAGCCAGACCGGGGTACCGAGAAAGGGTATTCACGGGAGGCTTGAGATAGAACCTTTCCCTCTTCTCCAAAAGCTACCACCTTACAACCACTGGTTCCCACATCAATTCCAACTAATGCCATTGTTTAAATTTCCTCCCGTCCAAAAGAAGTTTGAATAAAAACCAAAAGTTGAGCCACTACCAAACAGGTTACCACTAAAAAGATAGAGGATAAACCCCATAAATCACCTACCACTCCCATAAGGTAGGGAAAGACCAGAGCTCCCATCCCTCCAGCGGCTACCACCATACCAATGGCCGTAGCCTGATAACTACCTACTCTGCGAGCTACTACCGCTACGATTAACGGCCAAATGGCAGAATAACCCAAACCTATCCCCCCAAAAGCGAAGATAGCTACTTCCACCCGAGTAGTAAAAAGCAGTATCACTAAAAAAAATAAGCTCAAGCCGGCCGAAAAAGCAAGCAGGGAGCGATAATAAAACCGGCGGGAAAGAAAGGCAAACAGAAAGCGACCAAGGGTAACCATCCCCCAAAAAGCGGCCATAGCCACCCCTCCCCAGTAAATGTTGCTCCCCAATTCTTTAACCAAATAGGTGCTCATCCAGGAAGAAGAACCGATTTCGGCTCCTACATAAAAAATCATGGCTAAAAAACTCAAAATTAAGAATCGGCCCCACTTCCGCCATAGGTCAGCGAAAGACCGCTTACCATCATCAGGATCGGTAGCCGCGGTTGAGAAAAAATGATTTTCTTTTCCTAAAAGATAAGCTAAGCAAAAAGAAACTAACCCCGGGATGAGATACATCACCCGCCAGGAAAAATCGTGCCCCACCAAGAAGCCGGAGAGAAAAGGACCAGTAGTCGCTCCCAAACCAAACGAAATCTGACTCAGATTGAGAGCATAACCCTCATCCCCACTAAAAATCTGGGAAAGAAGACTGGTCAGGGGGGCTTCACAAAATCCTCCCCCTACTCCCATAGTAAGCATTCCCCACTCCAAGAAAGAAAAGGAGCGAGCAGAAGCCACCAACAAGAATCCCCCGGCCAGAAATAGCTGGCTCATCACCAGTACCGGCTTTTTGCCCACTTTATCACACAAAAATCCACTCAAAATTGTAGTAATTACATAAGTTAAATAGTACATAAAGAAAAGCCGGCCCGCCCGAGAAGCCGGCACTTGAAAGGTTTCCATCCATTCTGGAAGAAGGGCTCCAGCAACAATCATGGAAATGGCCAAAAAGTAAAAGGCCAATCCTACAACTATTGCCAATCTAAACTGAGTTGTTCTATCCATAAAATTTAGTCAGGGCCTCCTGCCAATATTCGGCACTTTCTTTCATGGAACTCAAGACAATTTCATCGCTCAGAGCATGAGCCGAGAAGAAAAACTCAAATACCAAAACCACTTCCTCTGCTCCCGATTGTTCGATGGCTTCTAATACTTTCTGGGGCTCAATCACCCCCAAAGCATTGTATTCTTTGGTAAAAGGCCAATGTCGGCTGCCTTTGCGGTCGGTCTGTTGAATATGAATCGAAGGGGACAAATGGGCCAACTCTCGCAACCAACCCTCGGCTGTCTGATCCTTAGGGTCGGGGGAACGATAATAGCCGTGGCCCACATCCAAGCATAGTTTTACTGGAGCATGACTTCTCTGGTTAACTCTATCCAGCAGTTTTTTAGTTTCGTCTATGGTCGAGGGAAGCTCTCGCGGGAGAGACATTGGCTCCCACAAAAGATATTCTTCGCCCCCTCTATCGGCAATAAAACTCAAATATGCGATTTCTTCCAGTAAAACGTCGATTAGATAATCCCGCCGGGCAGGGGCTTGCCAATCTTTATCACTCATGGTTCCCATATAAATTCCCGACCCCCGGGCTCCCAGAAGGTGAGCAGCCCGAATCATTTTTTCATACCAGCGCAAATAGCACCTTCTCATTCCCGGGTCAGGGTCGAGCAAAAGATTAAATCTGTGAGCAACTTCTCCGGTGACCGCCGTATCTATAATTATTCCCTTTTGTTCTGCCTTTTCCCGGATAAAACGACACTTCTCTTCTACCAGTTCCCAGTCGATAATTATTGGATCCAGTAAATCAAAGCAAAATTGAACATACTCTAAACCCAGCTCGTCTTTTACTACCCTGATCCACTCCTCCGGCTCGGGAAAACGGCCAAGGGCAAAACAGTTATTAATTCCTAATTTCACTTGAGCCATGTCTATCCCTACTTTCCCAGAATATTTTTAACCGCTTTTACAATATCTTCCACCGTCGGAATAGAATTATCTTCCAGGTAGCGACTGCAAGGAACCGGGGCATCAGCCGCTCCCAAACGGACTATCGGCGCATCCAGATAATCAAAGGCTTCGGTCTGAATTTGCATTCCCATCTCGGCTCCGGTACCACCAATGGTGGTTTCTTCGTGGACAATTACCACCCGATTGGTCTTTTTAACCGACCGACAAATAGTATCTATATCCAAGGGCCGCAAGGTACGAGGATCGACCACTTCTACTTCAATTCCTTCCCGAGCTAAGATTTCGGCCGCCTCCAGGGCTCGAAGAACCATCCGAGAATAAGCAACAACTGTTACATCCTTTCCTTCTCTTTTAACATCGGCCACCCCTAAAGGAATAATATACTCTTCTTCTGGAACTGGTCCTTTATTATTGTAAATCATCTTATGTTCCACAAACAAGATGGGATTATCTTCCCGGATAGCCGCCTTCAAAAGGCCCTTGGCGTCAAAAGGTGTGCCAGGCATAACCACCTTGAGCCCCGGTACATGAACAAACCAGCCCTCCAAACTCTGGGCATGTTGAGAACCAGAAGAGCGGCCACACCCACCTTCAGTCCTCATAACCATCGGCACCCGCGCTTTACCCCCAAACATATAACGAATTTTGGCTCCCTGATTGACCAGCTGGTCCATTGCCAGAGTGGTAAAATCAATATACATGATTTCCCCCACCGGCCGCAGACCAGTTATGGCTGACCCCACACAGCAACCAGCAATGGCTGCCTCGGAAATAGGTGTGTTGCGTACTCTATCATCACCAAATTCTTGCCACAAACCCCGGGTTACTCCATAAGCTCCCCCATAAAGTCCAACATCTTCTCCTAAAATAACTACATTTTCATCCCGCTTTAGTTCTTCTCGAAGGGCTTCGTTCAGCGCTTCCCGGTAAGTGATGGTCCTCATCTTCGAGTTCGCAGACCACTCATTTATCGAATTTACAACTTTTACCCCTTTCTTTCGTTCTATTTCCGCAAAATCTTCCTCTAAGTATACATCTTTGGTGATTTCTTCCAATGGGGGGTAAGGGCTCTCCTCGGCAAAGGTCACCGCTTTTTCCAGCTCTTCTTCTACTTCCTGCTCTATCCGGTCAATCTCTTCTGAGGAAGCAACTTTATTTTCTAAAAGCCAACCCCGATAACGCTGGATAGCATCCCTCTTTTTCCATTCTTTTTCTTCCTCCCGGGTACGATAAGCCCGAGGATCGCTTTTGGAGTGGCCAAGATAACGGTAAGTCTTACATTCAAGTAAACTCGGCCCTTCTCCCCGCCGAGCGCGCTCAGCAGCTTGTTCTACCGCTTCCTTTACCGCCAGTACATCCATCCCATCTACCACCATTCCCGGGATTCCGTATGCTTTAGCTCGCTCAGCAATATCCTGCACCAGGAAAGCTTCTTTCACCGGAGTGGACATAGCATATAAATTGTTTTCGCAAATAAAAACTACCGGTAACTTCCAGACCGAAGCCAAGTTTACTGATTCGTGAAAAGCACCGGTGTTGGCCGCCCCATCTCCAAAAAAGCATACCGTAACTTTGCCAGTATTTTTATACTTAGCGGTTAAACCCGAGCCTACCGCAATCGGGATTCCTCCCCCTACAATACCGTTAGCCCCCAGGTTGCCAGCGTCCAAATCGGCAATATGCAGAGAACCTCCTTTCCCCTTACAGTAACCGGTAATCTTGCCGTATAGTTCAGCCATCATCCGATCCAGGGTAGCCCCCTTGGCAATACAATGTCCATGACCCCGGTGGGTTGAGGTAATATAATCATCCGGATTAATGGCTCCACAAGCTCCTACCGCTACCGCTTCCTCTCCAATGTAAAGATGGGTGGTCCCTCGAATCCTATCCTGGGCGAAAAGATCGCTCACGGTTTCTTCAAACCGGCGGATACGAACCATATCCCGATACATCTGGAGAAATTTTTGTTTGTTCTCCACCAATTACACCTCCAAAACTTAATTTTCTAAATCAAGTCCTCATAAACACCAGTTGAACCAAGTTAAAACTCGATTTACCCTTCAACTCAGCTATAACCCCATCTTTACCGGTTTTTATTTATGCCGGTAAAAACTCAGGTATTTTTCTTTTCCCGAGCAGAGCGGTAAGTTGTATAGTAGGCAACGATTTTCTTTGCCAGCTGTTCGCTCGGCTCTACTCCACTCACTTCTTTCAGTACTTTCTCTACCCCGGCTTGAGCAATCATCTTCTGTAAGGCCACCGCTTCTGTATCTTCCGGCCAATCGTAGCAAAGAGCCGCTCCACAGGCTTCGGCTATTCGCTCTGGGAAAATACCTTGGCTCAGACAAAGTCGGGCTCCGCCTATCAGCCGGTCTTCCGGACCGAGTTTCCGCAAAGGGTCTCTTGCCACTCGCTGAACGGTATCCATCAAAAGAGGGTTAGCAAAGCGCTCTTTTAAATCTTTTACCATTGTCTCCTGCTCTTCAGGGTCAAGGTCTGGGTATTTATGCAAAAGGGCCCGGGAAACTTCTTCCCAACTTCCTATTAATCCGTTTTCTACCTCTGGGTCAGCCACACTTTGGTGGATGTAGGAATACCCCTTGAGATACCCCAAGTAAGCACAAACAGCATGCCCTAAATTGTGGATAAAAAGCTTTCGCTCCATCTCCGCTGGAAAATTCTTCACCGGTAAAAGTCCTGAAATAGAAGGAATAGAACCCTTAACCGCCAGAGCATCGTACGGCAAACGGTGATAGTCCTCAGCCACCAAAAGTAGGGGGTCATCTCCTCCAAATCGATCCCCCATCTGCGGGACCATCCGCGCCACTACCGTACCTACAAAACCTATCTTCTCTTCTAAAAAAGGAAGGTCAGAAGCAGGAAGGTATCTCTTTACCTCCTCCTTCAAAAAAAGAGGAGCATCTTTTCGGTTTTCGCATAAAAGTACATTTAAGAAATCTCCCCCCTCTTTTTTCCGTTTTTCTATGCCCCGGGCCAGGTGAGGAGCAATAAAAGCAAGGTTTTTCACCCCTACTGCAGTAAACACGATCCCTGCTTGCGCAATTTGTGAAGCAATTTCATCTTCTTCGGTGGTCGCCAAAGCTAAATAACGGTCAACGACAACTGTCATTTCTTGCCCGGTTTTACTTAGCAAGCGAAGAGGATATTTTCCCTGTTCTTGCAGCTTTTTTACCAGTTCTGCCTGGGATTCCACCAAAACCGTGGTAAAGCCAGATTCCCAAAGCAGGTGGGCTATAAATCCCCGCCCAATGTTTCCGGCGCCAAACTGGACGGCTAATTTCATATCAAATTCCCCCTAACCGTTCTTCTCCATAAAGGCCATCACTTCCTCAAACGTCCCCACACCAGTAGTAGCTCCTATCTTCTGGACACACATAGCTCCACAGGCGTTGGCAAAACGACCAATCTGATACAGGTCCCACTGGCGAAGAAAACCTACCAAAAAACCGGCGGCAAAGGCGTCTCCGGCACCGGTCCCATCCACCGCTTGCACCGAAAAAGGAGGAATTGCTATTTTCTCCTGCCGGGTCATTATAAAGCTCCCCTCTTCTCCCATTTTTATAGCCACTACTTGAATGCCAAAGTCCAGGAAAAAGTTAGCTATGTCTACTAAGTTAGAGTGACCGGAAATATTGCCAGCCTCGTCTCGATTAGAAATCAGGATATCCAGGTAAGGAAGAGTCGGCTGAATAGTTTCCAGCCACTGCCCGGTATCATCCCAAGCGGTATCCAAAGAGGTTATTTTATTTAATTTTTTAGCCCTCTCAAAAACCAGGGCTGTTTCTTGTCCATCAAAACCGGGCATCAAAAAACTGCCGGCCACGTGTATTATCTCTGAGAAGCTCAGCTGATTATCTTTTACATCTTTCGCTCGAAGGCTGCGGTTGGCCCCGGGATAATGGAGAAAAGTTCTCTCCCCCTGGTCGTCTACTATCACCATAGTGGCTGAAGTGTGATTTTGCGAGTCAATTCCAATTCCGCTAATATCAATCCCCTGCCGCTCTAAGGATTTGATTATAAATTCTCCTAAACCATCATCCCCCACTTTTCCTACTATTACTACCTCTTCTCCCAATTTTTTTAGATCCACCCCGGTATTGTGAGCACACCCACCTACATGCAATTCCATCTCTGGCACCAACATTAGCTTACCTTTCTCAGGAAAGTGGTCGATGGGTCTACCTACTAAATCGCCTACCAAAATTCCAATACAGGAAACACCAGCCAACTCGTCATTCCTCCTTTGCCTCTTTTTCTAAAACAGCCTCCGCCGTCAGTTCATCGGTGAGGAGGACTTTCACCAACCCTCCCCGTAAAGCGCCTAAAATTGCTTCTACCTTGTTTGCTCCCCCAGCAATTCCAATCACATTTTTCATCCCCCGTAAATCTTCAAGTGGAAGGGCTACCGTTCTTTGGTGAAGTGGGGTATCAACCATTCTTCCTTGTCGGTCATAAAATTGACCGATAATATCTCCTACTGCCCCCTTTTGTCTCAGCAGTTCAAGTTCGTGATAATCGATAAATCCGGTAAGCGAATAAACAGAGTAGCGAGCGTCAACCGCCCCAATCCCCACCAAAGTCCAGCTTGCCTGACGAGCCAGCTGAAGGGTTTTCTGGTTAATTTTTTCTTTCAAATAAAAATTTCGTATTCTCTGATTTTCTACCACTGCTGGAGCGTAAAGATAGTAACATTCTCCTTCAAAAATGGAGGCCAACTTCTCGCCAATGGTATAAGGGTTGAGGGAAGCTGAGGTGGTTAACCCCCCCACCAGAGTAACAAATTTTAAATTCTTTACCGATGTACCTTTAATAGATAAAGCCACCTGTTTTAAAGTTCTTCCCCAGGCAATTCCCACCAGGTCGCCGTCCTTTAAGCTCCGCTCCAGATACCAGGCCCCTGCCCGGCCCAGAGCTTCAAACAAGTCTCCCTGAGGAGAAGAAGGAACTACCAGCGCATCCTGAAGTTTAAATTTGTCTCGCAATGTTTTTTCTATCTGTAAACAGTTGCCCAAAGGGGATTCAATCGAAATCTTGACAATTCCGTTTTTTTGAGCTTTATCGATTAACCTTGCCACTTTAGGTTGGGATAAACCCAGATGACGAGCAATTTCTCGCTGAGTCATTCCTTCCATATAGTGAAGCCAGGCAATACGAGTTTCTAACTCCAAAGGGTCTAAAGGTCGATTCATTGAATTGATATTCTCAATTAGAATATTATTTCAATTTAATTCTAACAGACTAATATTAATTGTCAATCTCCTATTGGCTCTATTAAGATATGCGAGCTGAAGCCAGGGTTAACACCAATACTTTAGCGCATCCTGCTTGTTTGAGAATCTGGCTTAAGCTGTTCACAGTGGAACCGGTAGTAAAAATATCATCAACCACCAGCACTTCCTTGCCCGACCAGGAAAAGTCAGGAAGCACCCTAAACGCTCCCTTGACATTTCTTTTTCTCTCTATCGGAGTCAGGTTTACCTGGGATAAAGTGGGTTTAATTCGTTCTACTTCCAGAATAAGCGGGAGCTTAAAACTACGACTTATCTCCTTTGCTAAAAGCAAAGATTGGTTGAACCCCCGCTCCTTTAAACGAGATAAATGGAGAGGAACCGGTATCACCCCGTCCACTTGATAAAAATCAGGATGGGTGAGTAAATATTCACTAAGTAAATCACCGAAAAAAGAAGCAAGCGATACCATTCCCCGATACTTAAAAGCCCAGATACACTCCCGAATGGGAAAGGTATAAGTGACTACTGAACGGGCTAAGTCAAACCGGAAAGTCCCTTTTTGACAGGAGGGGCAAAAAAGAGTAGAAGGCGCTTCCAGCATTCGACCGCAACCGAGGCAGAAAGAGGAATGAATATATTCTATTTTTTCAAAACAAGAAAGACACAAAGGCCCAAGGGAAGAACTGCTGACATAGTCACCGCAGGCCGGACAATGGCGGGGAAGGAAAAAATTTTCCAAAATTTCAAAAAAATTCCTTTTCCCCACCCCTTATTTCCCCCTGAGTTATTTTTGGCAAGAGGGGCAAAAATAGGTGCTCCGGTTAGCAATCTTTTCTCTTTGAATCAAACTGCCGCACCGGGGGCAAGATTTGCCTGCTTTACCGTACACCAAAAGAAAATGCTGAAAACTACCCGTCTCCCCGTTTGAGCGAGCATAGTTGCGAATGGTAGTCCCCTGACAGCGGATGGCTTCTTCTAACACCGGTTTGATATGGGTAAATAATTTTTCTTTTTCCGCCATTGACAGAGTATTTACCTTTCTCTGGGGGTGAATGCCGCTTCGGAAAAGAATTTCGCTGGCATAGATATTACCGATCCCGGCAATCCGTTTCTGATTCAAAAGAAAATCTTTTACCCGCTGACTTTTACCCTGAGTAACCTGCAAAAAGCGCTCAAAGGTAAACTGAGCGGAGAAAGGGTCAAGCCCAATCTGCTGCCAAACTTTATCTTTAAGCTCTCGACGTAAAAGCTCCACCCTACCAAATTTTCTTTGATCACAAAAAGTAAGCACTCCATTAGAGAGGTAAAAAATAACTTTCTCATAGGGAAAGTTTCTCCTTTCTTCGGTGAAAATCAACTGACCACTCATGCCTAAATGAAGCAATAAGTGCCAATCTCCCAATTCTAAAAAAAGATATTTTCCCTTTCTAAGTAGGTTTTTTATCTCGCTCCCCACAACCGCCTTTCCAGGAAAATAAAACTTATTATCCAGAATTTCTACCTTTTCTAACTTCTGGCCTTTTATCTTAGCAATTAGTTCTCTTCGAATCACTTCTACTTCGGGAAGCTCGGGCATATTTTCCTCAAAATTTTAAAAATTTCTGCCTTTTAAAGGTAAAAAGGCTTGTCTTACTAAAAAGATAGCTTATAATAAGTAAAAAGGGAAGGCCTTTTGCTCAACTGGTTTTACCTTGCAAGTTGAGGAGGGGCTCGGGGAGCTTCGAGTTTTAGCTGTCCATTTACACCCGGTGGCTCCCCGGGAACCAAACCTGGGAGAAAATATCACGTTGAGCAGAAAAAATCAACCCCTTCTGGTTAACTAAACCCCACCCCCCCAAGACAGTAACCATAAGAGTTAGTAACAAGTTTGTTTTTGGAGTAGGAACTCGAGATAAAAAAACAAATAGTTATCTATTAAAGGCAGCTAAGAGAGGAGGTTGTAAAACAACATATGATCCAAACGGTTGACCTCACTAAAAGTTTCAACGGAACCAAAGCAGTGGACAGTTTAAACTTAAAGGTGGAGGAAGGAGATATTTATGGTTTTTTAGGTCCCAATGGGGCGGGTAAAACCACCACCATTATGATGATTTTAGGGCTCATTCCCCCTACTCAGGGAAAAATCTACCTTTTAGGGCAAGAGTTAAAACCCAACCAGGTAGAGCCCAAAAGGAGAATCGGGGTAGTAGCTGAAAGCCAATATTTTTACAAAGAAATGACTGCCCGAGAATATCTGCAATTTTTTAGTGAACTTTACCAAGTAGCTAACGCCGAAAAAAAAATTAATACTTTAATGGAAGCAGTGGGGCTGGAAAAGGACCAAAATAAAACATTAGGAGCCTATTCCAAAGGAATGCAGCAAAAATTGGCCTTTGTCCGGGCATTACTTCACGACCCAGAACTGCTCATCCTGGACGAACCGGTGGCTAATTTAGACCCCACCAGCATCAAGCAAATCCGAGACCTTATCGAAGAACAAAATCGGTTAGGGAAAACCATCTTTGTATCTTCCCATCTTCTATCCGAGGTAGAGCGTCTCTGCCATAAAGTGGGCATTATCCACCAGGGAAAACTATTGGCCGAGGATACTATGGATAACATCAAAAGAAAACTTTCCGACTCAATCCATTTAGAAATAGAATTGGACCGGGAGGCAGCTGGCTTAGAATCCTGGTTACAGGGGTTGGACTTCGTTCAGAATTTTTCGATTAACCAAAATCAATTAACGGTCAATCTTAAAACCGACCGTGACTACCGATCTGACCTTTCTCGAGCTATCTACGAAAAAGGCTGGTTAATCCTGGCAATGCAAGCCAAAGAGATGAGCTTAGAAGAAGCATTTTTAACTATTACTCAACACAATATTTCTCTTCTCACTCAAGGGGAGGCAGGAAACCATGAAGCGAAATAAAAAAACTACTAATACTATTTTTTCTGCTATAGTAATCTTGGTGGTAGTGCTCTTTGTCGCTTCCTATTTCGCCTTGCAAACCAACCAAGGTATTCTACAGGGGCAGGTAACAGACGAACTCTCAGGAGATATAGTTCGCCAACTGCGGATTAAAATTGATGGGAAATCCGATATTCTTTTTCAAAGTAAAGAATACCGGCTAACCGACATTCCTCCCGGTACCCACCTTCTCGAAGCAGAAGCCCCTTACTACCACCCCTTCTCGCAGGAAATAGAAATCAAAAGCGGCATCAACTATTTTGACTTCTCCATGCGTGGGAAAGAAATCCCCGACTTGGCCGGTATCATTTGTTTTAGCGAACCGGTAAGCCAGGGAATTCAAATTGAAATTCGGTTTAAAAATTCTCAGGGAACCGGTATCTCTGATTACCCTGCTCTTCCGCTTGAGCTGGAGGGAAAATTGTACCTGCGGGAGGGAACCAAAGATAACTACAGTCGGGGGGATTTAATCTTTGAAGGTCCAATCAAGCTTTTCTGGGATCCTAAGTCCTACCTATCCCGAAACAAAGGAATTATCCCCTGGGAAGAGATTTCGGTGGATCCGGAAAGCGAGAAGTACGGGATAATGGAATTAGTTCTAAAAACCCCCCAAGGTAATTTCGAAGATGTTATCGAAGAGGTTGAACTATTCAAAAAGGAGGAATAAAAGTGGCAAAAAAACAAAGTGTTATTAAAATCCTGCTAAAAAGAGACCTTTCATCCGCCCTTTATAGCTGGGGGTATTATCTGGTGCTTTTTGCCTCCCTTTTAGTTTCTTCTTTTATCCTCAAAAACTTTATAGAAGGGATTAACGAAGAAGATATTCTGGTGTCAGCTTACCCTCTTAACTACCCCCTGTACATTACTATCATCATTGTCTCTATTTACCTGGTAATTGTTTCGGCCATTTCCATCACCCGAGAAAAAGAACAGGGAACGCTGGAAGTCCTTTTTTACGGACCGGTAACTTCCAGCAGTTTTCTGCTAAGCAAATATTTTAAAGACCTTACCTTGGGCGTAATATCCCTGGCTTTTATCGCCCTTTACTTTTACCTGGTCAGTGCAATCACCAACTTAGGATTCACGGTAGGATTAGTAAAAGCTCTGATTATGGGCATTTTTCTTATTTCTTGTGTAGTGAGTTTTGGTCTTTTTATCTCCACTATCACCGGGAAAATAAGGAGCTCAATTCTAACGCTAATCGCTTTAATCGGAGTTTTTTTAGCTATCCAGGTTGCCCATGGTACCCTTTTAGGGTTCGAGCAAGAATCGCTTTCGGTGCCAATGCTTTACCTTCGGCAAACCATCTCCTACCTTTTCTACGGGGTCAACTGGGTTTCTCCCTTCGCTTTCCTGAGTCGAGGTTTTGATGCGGTAGCGCTGGGAAGCTGGCCTTTATATTTGAGCAACATCGGCTACTGTCTGATTTACTCTTTCATTTTTGTAGCTCTATCCATATACACCATGAACAAAAGGGGGGTTAAGGCTTGATGAATAGAACAAACAGTTTGCTGTTACTGGTGGTTACCTTTTGCCTGTTAACGGGAAGTGTAGCTTCAGCGGCAGCTCCCACTTTGCGAGAACAATTAGTCTACTCTTTAACCTCTTTCAACGGAGCCTCATTCAGCAACAGTTTTTGTCCGCAAAATGAAGATACTCTTTACTTCATCGCCGATACCAAAAATGTAATTAACCCTCGAAAAACTGTAGTCTACTACTGGCCAATAACCCGCAAATACATGGCCGGCTTCAGCACTCTAAACCAGAAAATGCCGGGTGAACTACAAATTCTCGAGGGCGGCCAGGTTATCCAGACTTTAGAACAAAGAAAGTATACCCTTTACTACCCGGAAGGGTATTGGTCAGAAAAAGCGGTAATCTACTTAGATGAAGAAGCAGAGAGCTATTACCAAAAATATCAAGAAGCGGTAGCTGAGTTTAACCAAAAGTTGAGAGAATATTACGAAGCGATGGAAAGATATCGGGTTGAATTTAATCAATTCTTAGAAGAAGTGCGCATTCGGCGGGAAAGAGGGGAAACAGGTCCACTGGACATTTCTATTCCCAAAGAACCCGAACCTCCTGAGTTTGTACAGTTTTACGCAACTGAACCCCAAGAAGGATTCATTATTAATCTACCGGTAGGAGAATACCAAATTCAACTATTAGCCGAAGATGGAACCATTTTTGAAGGAAGCAAAAAAAATGTGGTGGTTTTCACCTCCCGGAGAGAGGGAGGAGTGGGTTACGAAATAATCCCCGGTAACCGTTGGACCCAAAGAGAAAATTGCAACGATCCAAGCTGGATTATCCATGCTCTCGGTAAAAACGAACTCTATGTTAACCTGTTTGAACAGAAAGAATACAACGAATTATATCACAATAAACTACTTAATCCGCAAAACGCAGGTAGAATAGAACGCTGG
Organism: Candidatus Atribacteria bacterium; assembly: GCA_030156825.1. Taxonomy (GTDB): domain Bacteria; phylum Atribacterota; class Atribacteria; order Atribacterales; family JASGLU01; genus JASGLU01. The sequence goes on from JASGLU010000009.1 coordinate 41,192, forward strand.
AAATGGGTACATGTTAACCCTATTGATGAGGTAGAGATACTACTGAGCAAAGACCAGCAAGTGTTACAAAGAGTAGACAAGGCTCCTTATTACGTCAAACAAATCCCCGGACCAGAGTTAGGGTATGAAATTGTAGAATATACTGAGGAACTAAGAAGACAGGGGTATCAGCCAACTTTTGAAAGTTATAAAATAACTCTGGCTGAAGATCTTCCCCCCACCGACTACACCCTATCGGCTATTCAGAAAGGCACCGAACAACCTCTACCCCAAAGTGAGCGGACGATAAGGCTATTAAACAAAGAAAACAGCTCATACCTATATGCAGTTTCTCTCCTACCCCTCATCATCGGGGTAGTGGTAATTTTGAGCCGCTCCCAGAAAGTCGAAAAATAACAAATGGTTATAAGGGGGGCGCTGCCCCCCCCTTATAACCGAACAATAGGGGGTAAACCCCCTATAACCCCCGAAAAGCAAAAAACAAAGGCAAAAAAGATAAAAACAACCGAGGGAGAAAACGTCCCTCGGTGGATTCCCGATTGAAGACTTCGGAAATGACGGATGGGATGGATTTCCGACTAAAATA
>JASGLU010000069.1 GCA_030156825.1 Candidatus Atribacteria bacterium
ATAAAAACATTTAAAAAAGCAAAAAATATAAAGGATTAAAAACAAATACAACTGAGGAAGAAAGGCACTTCCTCAGTAATGGGGGCTTCGCCCCCCTTAAACCCCCCTAAAAGATAAAAATAAAGAAAAAATAAAAAGACAAAAGATAACCGAGGGGGAAAACGTCCTCGGTATAAGGGGGAAAAGAACTCCCCCTTATCAACCCCCTGAAAGACTAAAACCTAAAAACAGAACATAAAAAGACAACTGAGGAAGAAAGACATTCCTCAGTAATGGGGGCTTCGTCCCCCTTATCAACCCCTTTCTTTTTTTTATCATCACAATAACCTTTTGTCTGTCATTACTGAATGTATTTATCAGGAATTCAAAACGACTTTCTCTTCTCTTTCCGAGGGAGGGGATTCTATTTTCATTGTCATTTGGTGCTGCCATGCAGCATAGGGGGTCTATCCTCTTTTTGTATTTTTAATCTCTCTTTTTCCAAACCCAAACTCTTTCTTTAGTTTCATGATAAAATAAAATTAGTGGATTTAGCTTAAGAAGGAGTGAATTTGGCAAAAAAATATCTCTCACTTTGAGAAAGAAGAATGTTTCCTCCCAAGGTTTTTATTTTTTTGAGGATGGAAAGGGAAAGGAGAGCAAAATGGGCATAGTCTCTTTGCAATCTTTGGTCAAAAAAGTTGAAGATTTACCAGCCTTGCCCGCGGTAGTGAGACAAGTTATGGAGCTTACGGAAGACCCTAATTCAACTGCTCGAGATATCAACGAAGTTTTGAATAAAGATCAAAGTATGACCGCTAAAGTTTTGAGATTAGCTAATTCGGCCTTTTATGGTTTTCCGCGGCGGATTCCCACTGTTACTGACGCTACTATTATGCTTGGTTTTCAAACCATTCGTTCTATTGTTATGGCTGCTTCGGTAAGTAATCTCCTGAGTCAGGAAGTAGAGGGATACGCTCTTTTGCCGGGCGAACTCTGGAAACATTCTCAGTCGGCAGCTATATCTGCTCGCTTGATTTCTCGGGAAGTAAAGTTTCCTAAGTTAGAATTAGCTTATACTGCAGCCCTGCTTCATGATATTGGTAAGGTAATTCTCAATAGCTATCTTCAGGAGGTCTATCAGGAGGTAATGGAGAAGGTAGAGGAGGAAAATCTTTCTTTTTTACAAGCGGAAGAAGAGATTCTGGGCTTCAACCATGCTTTGGTAGGATCTAAAGTGGCAGAAAAGTGGAATCTACCCCATGAGCTGGTAGAGGCTATTGCCTTTCACCATAGTCCTGAGTTGGCTAAAGACAACCCCAAACTGACGGCTATTGTTCATGTATCCGACTTTGTTTGCGTAACTATGGGGGTTGGAGTGGGAACTGACGGCTTTTTATATCCTATTTCTCCTCAGGCTATGGGTTTACTTGGTTTAGAGGAAGGGGATATCCACCGAATTATTGCTCAGCTTTCTGATTTGCTGGTGGACCAGGACAGCTTCTAATTTATAGTGTTCTGCATACAATCTGAAGAAAGAAAGACACTTTCTTTAGATTGTATTTATCTTTTCAAGCTTTTTGTCTTTCGGGGGGTTTAAGGGGGGCGAAGCCCCCATTATTGCCGTTTACAGGATAGCTGTCTTCTACTTTAGCTGTAGGTTATCCTGTTTTACATAGATAAAGATTAACCCCAAGTTGCACCATAATTTCCAGAAATTAATCTATATCAGTTCTTTCCTTTCGGGTAACCCAGATTAAAAGACTGATAAAAATCAGGAGACCGTGAATCAATTATACGGGAGAATTTTCTGGTAAAGATTTAAAACTTGGGTTAGGATAATATACCAGAAAAAACCTTAAGGTAAAGCCTTTAAACTAAGATAGTGGTGCCGGGTGCGGGATTTGAACCCGCACGAGCGAAAGCTCACTACCCCCTCAAGATAGCGTGTCTTCCTGTTCCACCAACCCGGCAAGCAGGGTAATTATAGCAAGGATAAATTATCCAGTCAACGAGTTGTCGCAACTAAGGGTAAGAAAAGGCTAAGACTGACCAATTTCCCATCGCTTGGGCCAAGCTCGATTTTTCCTTGAACTTTGTCCAATATTTCCTGAATAAAAAATATTCCCAGATTACCTTTCTTTTGGTTATCCCACTCGTCCTGTAATAAAGCCTCTTTCAGGTTCATATAGGCAGAACGATGAAGAGCTGTATTTTGTACAGTAAGAACAAAATATCCATTTTCTATCCGGGGAAAAATTTTGATTTCTCCCCCTACTCGGTTAAATTTTACAGCGTTGGAAAATAAACTGGAAAAGATTAGATAAAAATCTGTCGGGGATAGAGAAAGCATAAATTCGTCTTTTTCAAACCAGGAACGGTCATCCAGTAAACAAACAGAGTTTTCTTCTAAGTCTTTTTTCCAAAAATCAATCACCCGCTCTAAACAAGCTTTGACTTCACTTGAGGTACAAACTGTTTTTTCCTCCTTTTCCAAACTCAAAGGGAAAAATTGCTTTAGATTATTAATTAAAGCCTCAATTTTTCTAACCTGGCTTTCGGCTTTAGTAGCTACTTCCGAAAGAAAAGGGTTATTGCTTTCTTCTAAAAAAACCTGAATGTAACCTTTGAGGGAAGTAATCGGGGTTTTTATTTCATGCCAAAGAGTGGTGGAAAAAAAACTCATTTTTCTTCTCCATTTCTCTTCCCAACTCAAATCTTTTAAGAAAATAACTTTCCCTTCTTCCCAATCAAACTTTTGAACCAAAAACTCCAACCTACCCAGTTGCAAGGTATCCTGGGAAGAATCCACCTTATTAACTACTTGAGCAAAAAAGGGCATCTCAGAAAGAGAAATCCAGCGATAACTTGCTTTATGATTCCCAGTATAAGTGGCAAAAAAGCGGTTACCAATCAGCGCTCCTTTTTGAGGGTAAAAAAAGGCGAGGCCAATTGATAGTTCATCCATCCACTGTAACCATTGTTTCTTTCTATCCAGTCGCTCTTGCTTCTCCAAAGCAACAAGTTTATCCAAAACCGCCAGTAGATTCTGCCCTTTTACCTCACCCGGCACCAGTTCCTGCAGCTTTTCCCGCCATAGCTTTTCTCTGGTTTTATTCAACCAAAGAACAATTATCAGAAACCCCAGTAAAAATAGCAGAAACAGTATAACAGGCAACATCAACTCAGAGCTCAATTTTATACCCTACTCCACGGATAGTCTGGAGGTGAGAAGCAAAGTTACCCAACTTTTTCCGAATATTAGCCACATATACATCCACAATGCGGTCGATCGGATAGGAATCGTTTCCCCAGATCAAATCGATGATTTTTTCTCGAGAAAAAATCATCCCCGGGTTTTTAAGCAAAATTTCAAAGATTCTAAACTCCCTCCAGGATAGCTCTACCACCGTTCCCCCTACTTCCACCTTCAGCTGGCGGTAAAACAAAGTAAAAGGGCCCACTTTTAAAAAGTCAGAGGAGGACTCTTTGGGGATTGTATTTCTGCGAGTTACTGCTTTTATCCGGGCTACCAGTTCTCGCGGGTGAAAAGGCTTGGTTACGTAATCATCCGCCCCTAATTCCAGTCCAAGCACTACATCAGCCAAATCGTCTTTAGCAGTAACCATAATAACCGGCACATGTTTCCAACGATCATCTGCTTGAAGATAGCGAAAAAGTTCAAGTCCATCAATTCCAGGTAACATAAGGTCAAGCAAAATAAGTTCTGGTATTGGCAGGCGGGAAATTTCTTCCAGGAAATCCTCTCCGTTTAAAAAATGAAAAATCTCGAACCCTTCTTTTTCTAAAAAATAAGAAACCAGCTCGGCAATATCTACTTCGTCTTCGATAATAATTATCGGCGCTTTCATTGTCTCCCCAAAAGTCATTGTTTATTGGGAGAGGAAGCACGCTTCCTCTCCCAAATTATACATTACTTAGTTAACTGAAACAAACCCTGCTTCTTCTACAATTTTTTGACCTTCTTCACTCAAGATAAAATCAACCAATTCCGCTATCGAGCCCTCTGCCTCTCTGGCTAAATAGAGATAAAGGGTTCTGCTAAGCAAGTATTCCCCACTTTTCGCAGTCTCTTCCGAGGGAAATACCCCTTCCAGCTGAACTGGTTTAACCGATTGGCTAACATAACCCAAACCAATATAACCTATGGCCTGAGGGTTGCGAGCCACTTCTTCTAATACTGCCCGGTTAGAAGATAATCTCAATGCTTCCGGCGATAATTCCGTCCCCTGTAAAACATGTTCGTTAAATACCTCAAAGGTTCCAGAAGCAGTATCTCGAGAAATTACCGCTATTTCCCCCGCATGTGCTCCTACTTCTTCCCAGGTTTTAATTTCTCCGGTATAGATGTTGCGCAGAAGTTCCAGCGAAATTTCTTCCAGCGGGTTGGCAGGATTAACTACCACTGCAATAGCATCCAAGGCGATAGGCACTTCTTTTATATCTAACCCCAGATTTTGAGCTGTTTCCATTTCTTCCGGTTTAATCTTTCGAGAAGACATAGCTACCGGCACCACCCCGTCTAAAAGGGCAGAAATGCCTACTCCCGATCCACCACCACTTACGGTAATTTCTATCTCTGGATTCTGGGCCATAAACTCCTCGGCTACTATCTGCATAACAGGTAAAACTGTGGTGGAACCCTGCACATCAACAACTTCTTGTGCCAAGCTCAATCCGGTGAAACCGAAGACCAACAGACAAGACAAAAGTACAACTAACCATCTACTCATGATATTACCTCCTTCTTTCAATTTGAAAGAAGAATAGCAAGTTTATTTTAAGCATTTTTAAAGAAAAAATTAAAATTTTTTAACAATCAATTTTTTAGCAGAAATCGATTATAATTCAGCCAGCACTCAAGGATTGGTTAATGGTTTTCACCCGTTAGTCTTGCTTTAAGTCCTTTTTCTGAGTAATATAGAGAAGATTCGATTGAACGGTTAATCAAAATGGAGGAAGACCAAATATGGAAAAAATTTCCCAGTGGGTAGCAAAATATGCTTGGCCAATTTTAATCGTAGCTTTTATAATCACTGTTATTCTTGGTTATCAATTAACCCAGGTCCGCTTTGAAGATGACGTAACCGAATACCTTCCCGAAGACGATCCAGAAGTTTCCTTCTTTAATTCTTTAGAGGATGAATTTACCTCCTTCCAGGGTAAATCCCTATTGGTAGCTCTGGATTTTGACAACCTTTTTACTCCAGAAAATCTTAAAACCCTACAACAAATAGTAGAGGAACTGGAAAAAATAAGTTCAGTCAAGAGCATTTCGGCTTTGACCAACATGCCTAAAATCGAAACCACTCAATACGGAATTGAAGTGAAAGAGGTAGTCGAGGTTTTACCTGAAACCCAAGCAGAAGCGGATAACTTAAGAAAAGACTTAGAAGAAGATGAACTCGTCTGGGGAAAAATGGTTACCCCCGACGGAAGGGGAACCATTATTGCCATTTCTCTTTACGATACCGCCGACGAATTTGCAGTAGCCGATGAAGTGAAAAAAGCAGTGGCCCCCTTTGAAAATCGGGCCAAAGTCACTTATTTTGGTTTGCCTATCATTATGGAACAGATGTCAGGGGATGCCCAAAGAACTTTAAACGTTTTAGCCCCCATATCCGGCTTGATTCTTTTGGCCATTCTTTTTTGGGGTTTTCGCACCGTTCAGGGAGTGGTATTACCTGTTTTTATGGCTCTTTTAGCTTCTCTTTGGTCACTGGGAGTAGCAACTCTGGCAGAAGGTTCTCTAACTATAGTTTCAGCCACAATTCCAGTTATTCTTTTAGCTCTGATTACCGCTTACGGTATTCACTTCGTTAATCGATACTATGAGGAAAGGCTAAAAGTTGGCGAAAAACAGGCAACCCGGATAACTTTCAAAGAAATGTTGATTCCCATTGCCATGAGTGCTTTTACCACTATGGGGGGCTTCATCTCTCTGTTCCTGGCTGATATAAAACCCATCACCGAGTTCGGACTTTATTCTACCTTGGGTATTCTATTCGGACTCATTTTAGCCACTTTCGTTTTGGCAGCTTTCTTTACCATTTTTATCCCCCGAAAAGTGCCGGTTAATTTTGACCACAGCCAAAATAATAGAGAAAAAGATGGCATTAGCCGGCTGCTTCTTCTTACAGGTCGAGGTATTACCCACCATAAAAATTTTATAATAGGCATTCTGGTGGTCGCTTTTTTAATACTTACAATCGGTATTCCCCAAATTCAAGTTGAAACTACAGTAGAAGCTCAAATGGGGGAAGATCATCCTTTAACCCAACTGTTAAACTACTTCCAAGATCGGTTCGGAGGAACTGATTACAACTATCTTTACCTGGAAACAGAAAAAGTTAAGCACCCCTTCGTTCTTCGAGAAATGGTGCGAATCTGTCGCTTTGCAGAGGAAAATCAACTATTCGCTTTTTCAGATCCTTCATCTATCGCCACCTTTATCATGGACCTAAATCAGGCCATGGATGGATGGCGAGCCATTCCCGACAGCGAAGACAAAATACACAACTTGTGGTTTTTTGCCGAGGGAAATCAATTCATTGAAGGGAAAATTAACCCGGAAGAAACCGCTGCCTTGGTCGAATTCAGATCGAAAGAAACTACTTCTCAGCAATTATCCCGGGAGATAAAAACTCTGGAAACATTTCTGGCAGAAAGACCTAAAAGGATAAAAAGCGTATCGATCAATACCCCAGGAGCAGTTGATCACTTAGTGCAAACTATCTTAGCAGACCTCAAGTTGTTTGGTTTAGAAATCAACCCTCAATCTCAAGAAAAAGCAGAAGAAATCATCTTATCCCATATTCAAGCGAGCAACGAAGAATTTATGCCTTTCAACCAGGAGTTTGCCCAAGCGGTTAGTGAAGATGCCCTGCTCGAAATAGAGGATTTAGGTTTAGACCCAAACCAAGTAACCGATGCCCTGATGAAATATTTCACTTCTCCAGAAGAAGAACTAATGGCTATTTTGGCAGAAAGCTTAGATATAACCGAAGATGATGCTTTCTACTTAGCCGATATTCTTACTTTTTCCATGGAAAGGGTGGCCCAAAACAACAAAATTCAATCCCTCAAAGCAGAAATCGAACAGCTGGTTGGTCAATCGTTGAGCAGCAAAGACTACGACTTTATCTTTTACCAAATCTTAGACCAGTATGTGTTTGTACCTGACGAAGAAGGAGAGATTTCGCTCTTTTACCGAGTAACCGGAACCCCGGTTATTACTAATTATATCAACGACCAGTTATTCAATCAGCAGGTCGAGAGCATGGTTTTAGCTTTCATCATCGTTTTTGGCCTGTTACTTTTACAATTACGTTCTTTAAGAAAAGCCATGGTTGCCATTGTCCCGGTTTTAGCTACGGTTTATACTTCTTTTGGACTGATGGGATTGCTTAAAATTCCCCTAAATACTGCTACTCTTATGGTAGCCAGCATTGCTATCGGGGTAAGCATCGATTATACTATTCACTTTACCAGTCGCTGGTACCGAGAAATTCAAAACCAATCCCCAGATCCGCTGCGCATCACTATGGTAAGTACTGGCAGAGGAATAGTGCTTAACTCATTAGCAGTAGCAGGCGGTATTTACGTTTTAACCTTATCCAGTATTAAGATGATTAGCATGTTCGGTTTACTTATCGCAACTGTGCTTTTGGCCAGTGTGCTCTATGCTTTATTACTTTTACCACTTTTACTCCATGTAAGCGAATATACAAGAAAAAATAACAATTCTTCAAAAAAGGGGGTTTAATCATGAAAAAAACATTAAGTTTAGTATTTCTGGTAGGAACGCTAATTTTAGGTATTTCCTTTTCTGTGTGGGCTCTCACTGCCGATGAAATTTTAGATGAGGTAGAAGCTCGAACCAGCGAATTTGAGACCCAAAGGGCAAAGGCTAAAATGATATTAGTAGATGCCAACGGAAAAACCGAAGAGAGAGAAACCATAATGTATACTAAAGATGAAGGAGATGACGTGCTTTCCCTCATCGTGCGTTTCCTCAGCCCAGCCGAAGTAAAGAACGTGACTCTCTTGAGTTTGGAAGACGGAGACAAAATATACCTTTATATGCCGGCCTTTAGAAAAGTTCGGCGGATTGCTGGTTCAGAAAGAAATGAGAACTTTATGGGAACCGATTTTACCTATGACGACTTAGGAGGCAGCTATAGTCGAGAAGATTACCAATCCACTTTAATCGACGAAACCGACGAAATCTACCTACTCGAACTCATTCCTCGCAAAGAAGACAGCAACTACTCCAAGCTAATAATGGAAGTAGATAAAGAAAAATTTTATTTCCGTAAAATCGAATTCTATGATTTAGAAGGCAACTTGTGGAAAGTAATAGAAATCCCTCAAATTAAGGAAGAAGAGGATGGCAGCATAACCATCATGAAAATGGAAATGACCGACCTAAAAGAAGAACATCAAACCATTATCGAAATGGAAGAAATTGAAAAAAATGTAGATTTGCCCGACAACTTTTTCAGTCTGCGAACTATCCAACGTCCAGAACTTTGAGGTGAAGTATGGCTTTTAAAAAAATAGTTAGTTTCTTAATCGTCGTTTTAGAATTGTTGCTTATTACTCAGATAGCTTGGGCAGATACCACTGGTGAGGTCAATTTTGAATTCTCTTATAGCCCAGAATCAGGGGAATTAGACGGCGGGGCGAATCTCAATTTAAAATACACCGACTCTATCTCCGATCAACATTACCTAACAGCCGATTTACTTTTCAGCTACCCTGAAGAAGACTTCAATTTAATCCGGATAAATGAAGCTTTCGTGCAAGGAATTCAAACTCCCTGGGAAGAGGTAGATTATCGATTGGGACTACTCCAGATAACCTGGGGTGCCAGTGATATCATGAGCCCGGTAGATGTAGTTAACCCTCGACCTTTTTCTTTGAGCTTCACTGAAGAAGCTCTGGAGGAAAAGCTCCCCATTCCGGCTTTAAACTTGGAGTGGTACCACAGCTTTACCTGGTGGTTAGAATTTCTATACCAACCCTACTTCGTTGCAAACTACATTCCTCACTCGATGGAGGAAAACATGTTAGTCAACCAACTTGCTCATTCTCTGACAGTAGACCCAAGTCAGTTAGAGTTATCTTTATCCAAGGAAAATCCCCAAGTAGATTTCCTTCACCCTATCTGGGGTATCAGAACTCAAGGTATGTTGGGCAATATCGACGTTGCTTTAAGTTACTTTCAAGGATACTATCTATCGTCCTACCCTTACCAAACACAAATCACTTATCACCCTGATGGTACCCTTTCTTCTCAGGTCAACTCGGGCTACCCCCGAAAAACTATGGTGGGATTAGAATTTCAGGGGGAATTTCCACTACTTGAAGGGTCGACTTTCAGAGGGGATCTTGCTCTTTTCGTTCCTGAGAGGTGGATTAACCAAATCATAATCACCCAACCCGACGGAACAGTAATTACCAATCAGGAAGAAATATTAAATGAACCGTACTGGAAGGCAAGCTTCGGCATTGACTACACTACCGAGCAAGATGTTGTCCTAAACACCGCTTTTGTTCTTGGTAATCCTTATGAAGAGGGAAAAGATGTATCTCCTTACCTATTTCTCTCAGCGGAAAAAACCAGCGAAGATGGTAAGTGGACCCCTTTTATCACTTCTGGTTTAAGCTTATGGGACGGAAGCATGGTAAACGCAGTTGGCACTCGCTATCAGCCAGAAACCAACTGGGAAGTCTCGTTTACCTACACTTTTTCCAGCGGATCCCCTCAGAGTAAACTGGGGGCAGTCGGAGATGGGTTCTTTCTCGGTATAGAACACGTTTTTTAACCCAAGTTGCACCATAAGTTCCAGAAATCAGTTTATATCAGGTCTTTTCTTTTGGGGATTCTCATTTTCGGATAACCCAGATTAAAAGACTGATAAAATCGGGATAGACTTTCATGCCCCTTCGGGGCACCAGATGAGGATGAAAACGGAATCCCCTCCTTCGGAGGGGGAAGCCTTCTCATCCGTCATTCCCGAAATCCTTAATCGGGAATCCACTGAGGAAGGTTCTTTCTTCCTCAGTGGTTTTTTGCTTTTCATATTTTTTGCTCTTATCTTTATGTTTTCCAAGGGGGTAATAGGGGGAGTTTTCCCCCTATAGTTTGGATTCCTGATAAATACAT
>JASGLU010000070.1 GCA_030156825.1 Candidatus Atribacteria bacterium
TTTTAGTGACAAAAAAGAAAGGGGTTTACAAGGGGGAATTCTTTCCCCCTTGTACCGAGGAAGACGCTTTTCCTTCCTCGGTAAGTTTTTGTATTTAATTAATAATCAAATTATTAATTAATTGGGAAGTATTTGTTGAAAAAGTAGATTTCTTTTGTTAAGATAACCTACGGCTATTTTGGATTTAACCGTAGTTTGAGCTCTGTTTTGGGGTGATGTAGATGGTAGTTGAGGCGGTAAAAAAGATAAGGGAGTTAGAAAAAGCTAAAGAAAAAGAAATTAGGGAAGCTGAGCGAGAAGCGAACCGGATTATGGCACAGGTGGAAAAAAGGATAGAGGAACTCAGGGAAAAGATGACCGGTGAAACTGAGCAGGAGGCTCAGGTCTTAAAGGAAAAGATGTTAAGACAAGCGGAAAAGGAAGTTGATAAACTCTTGCAAGAAGCCGAGCAAGAAGCTTCTCGTCAGAGAGAAGTGTTGCTGAAAAGGGTAGAAAAAGTGGTTAGTCAATTATCAGAGAAAGTGTGGGAGCAATATGGCTATTAGTGATATGAAGAGGGTGGACCTCATTCTCCACCGTTCTTTGCGAGATGAAGCCATTGCTTTGTTACAGGATGCAGAGGTGATGGAAATTACCTCTGAAAACCAGATACCGGAAGATCTGGAACTTAAACCCTGTATAGAAGATTCAGTAGTTGAGATTGAAGAAGAAATAAACCAGGTAAGACGTTGTTTGGAGTTTATTCAGAAATATCGACAACAAAAACCAAAAGGGTGGTTTTTGACCCCCATCGAAGTATCAAAAGATAATTTCACCCATCCTCAGTTTAATTACCTTCCGATATATCAAGCCTGTGTTTCTATTGAAAACCAACTACAGGATATCCGGAACCGGGTAAATAGGGTTAATTCTCATCTCGAATTTCTAAAAAGAATTGAAAAGATGGACATTCCCCTTGAAGATGTGGGAGAAACCAGATTTACCCATAGCTATCTGCTTGAAATCACCGAGGAAAATTGGGTTTTGTTTAAGGAAAGACTACAGGCGATTGGTAAAGAATGGTACTTGAACGAATTCAAAGGAGAGGGGCGTAGCGTTTTAGCTTTTTTGGTAATATATCGAGATTTGTTAAATAGCTTAGAGGAAATTTTTGCCGACCTTTCAATTTCTCCTTTATCTTTGCCTCAGGCTTTTGAAGGTACCCCCCGGCAGGTTATCCTGAAATTAGAAGAGAGAAAGAAGTCCTTAGCCGAAAAAGAGCAAGTGCTCATAACCAAAGGGGCTATTTACCAAAAATATGAGGATCAGCTTAAAATTCTGTTTGACTACTATAACACTCTTTGGGAAAAAAGACAGACGGAAGCTAAAATTTGGAAAACAGACCAGACTTGTCTAATCAGCGGTTGGGTTAAGGAAGAAAATTTACCGGATTTGGAGCAAGCACTGGCAAAAGAAAAAAAGGAATGGGTTCTCTACCAAAGAGACCCTCAACCAGGAGAAGACGTTCCTATTTATCTGGAAAACCATCCCTGGGTAGAAAATTTTGATATTTTGACCAGACTTTATGGACTTCCTAACTATACCGAGGTTGACCCTACTCCCTTTATGGCGGGCTTTTTCTTCTTCTTTTTTGGGATTTGTCTGGGAGATGTAATTTATGGTTTGGCCATCGCTCTTTTGGGATTTGGGGCCGCTTATTTCCTGCCTGCACCTCTTTCTACCAAACGTTTTATTAAAATGTTAGCCTGGGGAGGAGTAGCTTCTTTGGTAATGGGGCTATTTACCGGTTCTTGGTTGGGCGACCTGTTTGATTATTTGCCATCTTCTCTGGCATTTCTTAATAACCTGAGAAGTTCCCTGATGGTGATTGACCCGCTAAACAATCCTTTACCTATGCTTATTTTTGCCCTGGGGATTGGAATTATCCAGATTTTACTTGGGATTTTGCTCGGTTTTTATAAAGAATGGCGAAGGGGTAACTATGGAAAAGCTGTTCTGGATCATTTAAGCTGGTTTATTTTTATTACCACCATCGTGGTTTATTTGCTTTCAATGGTTGCCATTCCGACTATTCAACCGGTGGTTCTACCGATTCTGGTGGGAGCGGTGCTTTTCCTGATTGCTACCCAGGGACGACACCAGAAAAATCCTATAATGAAAGTTTTATCCGGCCTGTTGAGCTTATATAACTTAGTTTCTTACCTGGGGGATGTGCTTTCTTATTCCCGTTTATTTGCTCTGGGTATTTCTACCACCATTATCGCTGTTTTAGCCCGTACCTTAGGGTCCCTTTTTGGGGGAGCTCCCTACATAGGTTGGTTAATTGGGTTGGTAGTAGCTTTGGTGTTTCACCTTTTCAACCTGGGAATGAGTGGTTTGGGAGCTTTTGTCCATTCGGTCCGTCTGCAATACGTAGAGTTTTTCACTAAGTTTTATGAAAATGGAGGACACGAGTTTAAACCTTTTAGATACAAAACTAAATACATTAAGCTACATTGAGGGAGGTTTGATTTGATTATGGTTGATGGACTGGTTTTTTCCTTGTTAGGATCAGCACTGGCGGTTGGTTTGGCCGGGATTGGCTCAGCTGTGGGTGTAGGTATTGCCGGAGAAACCGGAGCTGGAGTTATGACTGAAGATCCAAATAAGTTTGGCCAGGTTATCCTTTTGCAAGCCTTGCCTGGTACTCAGGGTATCTACGGGCTATTGGCCGGATTCTGGGTTTTAATAAAGTTAGGGTTATTGGGAGGAACTCCGGTAGAAGTTAACGTAGCTCAAGGCATGCAAATTATGGTTTCCTGTTTGCCAATTGCTATAGTGGGTCTTCTTTCTGGAATTTACCAGGGTAAAACTTCGGCTGCTTGTTTGGGTCTTATTGCTCGTCGCCCGGGAGAAACGGGAAGAGCTATTATTTTACCGGCTATTGTTGAAACTTATGCAGTTTTAGCTCTTTTGGCTACTATCTTGCTTTTGAACTCCATTCAGGTGTAGGGGCGCAAGTAGTATGTCTTTGGAAGATATTCTGCAAAAGATTAGAGAGGAAACCGATTTAAGGAAAAACTCAATTTTGGAGGAAGCACAAAGCCAGGCAGATCGGAGGATAGAAAAAGCCAAACGTGATCTGGAACAAGAAATGGAGCAGCTTCGTCAGCAAAGAAAAAGAGAGATTGAGCTTGAAGTTCAAAAACAAGTTGCTCAGACCCGCTTGAAAGGAAAAAATCTTTTGGGTCAGGTTAAGTTTGAGGCAGTAGAAGAGCTCCGAGCTCAACTTACTCAGGAGTTTTTGCAAAAGATAGAAGGGTCTTATCAGGATTGGTGCCAGAAACTTATCGTTAATCAAGCTCCTTCTCCGAAAGGAGAAATTTTGATGGCTCCAGAAGAAGCCAACCGCCTGGGAAGGGAGTTTATAGAAAGGGTTAACCAGGAGCGGGGAACTTCTTTTGGCTATGCTGGGGTAACAGAAGAAATAGAGCGGGGATTTTTAATTCGCCAGGGTGGAATGCTTCTGGATTTGAGTTTTTCCACTTTAATTGATGATTTCATTCGGAATAATGAAGGGTTAATTACTCAGATGCTTTTTCAGGAAGTGGAGTCATGATAGATTCTGCAGTAACTCCTTTACAGACTGGTGCCAGTAAAAATACTGAATATGGTTATTTGATAGGTCGAGTTCGAGTTTGGGAAAGTGGTTTGCTCAATCCTCGACTTTTAGACCAGTTATTGCGGGCAGACAATGCCGACCAGGCCGGAAGGATTGTATCAGAAATACCCCAACTGGGAGAAGTTTTGCAAAATGTGGCTCAAAACCCTCCCAGCATCGATCAGGCCTTGATGAACCATTTTTGGAGTTTGACAGAAGAAATATCTGGTCATCGGCTGGGAGCAAAGGTGGCCGAGTTTTTTACCCTACTTTTTCACTTTTCTCAGTTAAAGCTCTTACTTAAAAGACATTTGGCTCAGAAGCCTTTGGGAAGCATACCAGAAGGAGTTTTGGATTGGAATAGAATTAGTCGTTATATCTCCGGGGAGAAAGAAGAGTATGTGCCCGACCTTTTCCGGCAAGCGATTGATCAGGCTAAGCTCCAATATGAGAAGTGGAATAATATTCAAGCGATAGAGCTGGTGATAGATCGGCTCTTCTTAAGCCGAGTTTTAAAGTTATCCCGGGAAACAGAAAGTTCTTTACTCAAAAATTGGTTTATTGTTTACGTTGCTTTTGCTCTTTTACGAGGAGCGTTTCGAATCAGACTTCAGCAGCGGTCGCTGGATTTTTCTCAACTTATTTATTTAGCCAATCCCATGGTTCGGGAAGATGATTTTAAAGAGCTGATTTCCGCCCCTGCTGATAAGGTGGTGGAAAAAATGGCTGATATAGGGCTTTCTTCCGTTTTACCTGATCAGGGAGTGTTTCAAGATGACCCCTATTATTTGGCTACTATGGAAAAAATAATGGATAATTATCTCTTGAGTATGCTTCGTCCTTATCAACTGAATGCTTTTGGACCAGAACCGGTATTCGGTTTTCTCTTTGCTAAAAATATTGATATAAAAAACTTAAGAATAGTTCTTCACGGTAAATATTTTGAAATGGATGAACGAGACTTGAGAGATAAAGTGCGGGAGTGTTATTATGAGTAAGTTAGCTCGGTTAGCGTTTGTAGGTGGAGAAGAAAATAGTCTCTGTTTCCGAGGATTGGGTTTTGACGTATATTCAGTGAACAACTTAGAATCAATGAATAAGGTTTTACCTACCCTTCGAAGTGAAGGCTATGCGGTCATTCTTACCGAATGGAGATTTTACCCGCAGGTAAAATCCCATTTTGAGGACCTGAAATCGGAAGCCTTACCCACTATTTTGGCTATTCCTACTCGAGAATCAGAAAAAGGGGAAGGCACGGATTTTATAAATCAACTGGTTGAGATGGCGCTTGGAAGCAGTATTACCCTTCAGGGAGAGGAATGATGAAATATGGAAAAGAATAAAACAGGAACAATTTACAGTGTAAATGGTCCGGTAGTGGTGGCTCGCGACCTTGAAGGAGCTAAGATGTACGATTTGGTGAAAGTGGGAAACCAACGTCTGGTGGGAGAAATTATCGGCATCCACGAGGACCAGGTTACGATTCAGGTATATGAGGAAACGGGTGGTGTTCAGCCGGGAGAACCAGTGGAGTCTACTTTTGAGCCTTTGAGCGTTGAACTGGGTCCGGGTTTAGCTGTTCAAATTTTTGACGGAACCCAAAGGCCGCTCGAAGTTATCAGAGGTCAGAAAGGGGATTTTATCACCCGAGGAGTAGAATTGCCGGCTCTTGATCGCTCTAAAAAATGGGATTTTGAACCTCGAGCAAAAGCTGGTGAGGAAGTAGAAAGTGGGGATATTTTAGGAGAGGTCAAAGAGAGCACTACTATTGTTCATAAAATAATGGTACCTCCTGGCCTTTCTGGCAAAGTGCAAGATATTAAATCCGGGTCTTTTACAGTAGAAGAAGTAGTAGCAACGATAGAGAACCAGTCAGGAGAAGAAGTCAATATAACCTTAATGCAGCGCTGGCCGGTTCGTACTTCTCGACCTTATAAGAGCAAATTAAGCCCGAATGTTCCTTTAATTACTGGCCAGCGAGTGATAGATACCTTTTTTCCCATTGCCAAGGGAGGCGTAGCTTGTATCCCTGGTCCCTTTGGTAGTGGTAAAACCGTGGTTCAACATCAGTTGGCTAAGTGGTCAGATGCTGATGTAATTGTTTTTATCGGTTGTGGGGAACGGGGAAATGAAATGACTGATGTTTTGATGGAATTCCCGGAACTGATCGATCCTTATACCGGCGAACCTCTGATGAATCGAACGGTGTTGATTGCTAACACTTCTAATATGCCGGTGGCAGCGCGAGAAGCCTCAGTTTACACGGGAATTACTATTGCAGAGTATTATCGAGATATGGGCTACAACGTAGCTTTAATGGCTGATTCTACTTCCCGCTGGGCAGAGGCGATGCGGGAAATATCCGGTCGATTAGAAGAAATGCCAGGAGATGAAGGATTTCCTGCTTATTTAGGTAGCCGGATTGCTAGCTTTTACGAGCGAGCTGGTCGAGTTACCTGTTTGGGACGTGAAGGCCGCTCTGGTTCTGTAAGTGTCATTGGCGCGGTTTCTCCTCCGGGAGGCGATTTGTCTGAGCCGGTAACTCAAAATACCTTACGAGTGGTTCAAGTTTTTTGGGGTTTGGAAGACCGCTTGGCGTATGAGCGTCATTTTCCAGCCATTAATTGGTTAGAGAGTTACTCTCTTTACCTTCAACAACTGGAAGGTTATTGGAAACAAGAAGTAGCTGATGACTTTGCAGAACTTCGAACGCTGGCTATGCGTCTTCTCCAACAGGAATCTGAACTGGAAGAGGTGGTTCGACTGGTAGGAGTAGAATCCCTGTCTTTCCGGGAGAGATTTGTATTGGAAGTAGCTCGTTCTATCAGGGAGGATTTTCTCCAACAAAACGCCTTTCAAGAGGTAGACACCTTTACTTCTTTTAAAAAACAGTACTTAATGCTCAAGTTGATTCTTACTTTTTATCAGGAAGGAATGAAGGGTTTAGAACGAGGTCTTTCCCTGCGAGATATTATGGCGATCCCGGCTCGGGAGAGGATTGGACGAGCTAAATATATTCCTGAGGAAGAGATAAACCAGTTGGAAGAGCTGATTGGAGAAATAAAGGAAGAGATAGATGCGAAATTAAGAGGCGAGGTTGAGAGCAATGTATAAAGAGTTTACCACTGTTTCTGAAATTTCTGGTCCTCTTCTTACTATTGAAGAAATTCAAGATGCCAAATATATGGAGATTGTAGAAATTGAACTGGCAGGCGGGGCTCGAAAAAGAGGACAAGTTTTGATGACCAGTCGTGGGCGGGCCTTGGTCCAAGTTTTTGAAGGAACCGAGGGTATCGGTCTTGGTCAGACTCGGGTGAAATTTTTGGGACGAGGGATGGAACTTCCAGCATCTCCTGATATTTTAGGCAGAGTGTTTAGTGGTTCGGGAGAACCGATTGACGAGGGACCACCTATTGTTCCAGATAAAAGGTTAGATATCAACGGTGAACCCATTAACCCGGTAGCTCGGGACTACCCAACGGATTTTATCCAGACTGGAATTTCCGCTATTGATGGCTTAAACACGCTGGTTCGAGGGCAAAAGCTTCCTATTTTTTCTGGATCTGGACTTCCCCATGCCCGTCTGGCGTCGCAGATTGCCCGGCAAGCTAAGGTATTAGGAGAAGAAGAAAAGTTTGCTGTAGTTTTTGGAGCTTTGGGGATTACTTTTGAGGAAGCTAATTATTTTATTTCTGAACTTCGTAACACTGGAGCGATTGAACGGTCAGTCTTGTTTGTGAATTTGGCCAACGATCCGGCAGTGGAGAGGATTATTACTCCTCGTCTGGCTTTGACTGCTGCTGAATTTTTAGCCTTTGAAATGGATATGCAGGTTTTAGTAGTTCTAACCGATATGACCAACTATTGTGAGGCTTTACGAGAAATTTCGGCTGCTCGACGAGAGGTTCCGGGAAGGCGGGGATATCCGGGATACCTTTATACTGATTTAGCTACCATGTACGAGCGCGCGGGAAGGATTAGAGGCAAAAAGGGGTCGATTACCCAGATTCCTATATTGACTATGCCTGAGGATGATAAAACTCATCCTATTCCAGATTTGACCGGGTATATTACTGAAGGACAGATTATTCTTTCTCGTCAACTTCACCGCCGGGGAATATATCCTCCAATCGACGTTTTACCTTCGCTTTCTCGTTTGAGAGATAAAGGAATTGGCGAGGGTAAAACCAGAAAAGACCATTCCGACGTGGCTAACCAACTTTTTGCTGCTTATGCTCGAGGTCGAGAAGCGGCTGAATTGGCTACTATTTTGGGTGAGGCTTCTTTGACGGAGATGGATCAGCTTTATTTGAAATTTTCCGACCGATTTGAAGAAAAGTTTGTCCAACAGGGGGAGTATGAAAATAGAAGCATTGAAGAAACCCTGAGTATAGGATGGGATCTCTTGCAAATGATTCCTCGAGACGAACTTAAACGGATTAGAGAAACTTATTTAGAGGAATTTTATGATACAAAAGGAAAAGAGGAAAAGCCGGAAGCTGAAGGCGAGGAGAAGGAAAGTTGAGGTTAAACGTTAACCCTAACCGAATGGAGCTTATGAAGTTAAAAGGTCGTTTGGCGATGGCCAAGCGAGGTCATAAGTTGCTGAAGGATAAGCTGGAGGCTTTAATTCAGGATTTTGTTCGGATTGTCAGAGAAAATAAAGACCTTCGCCGGGAGATAGAAGCAGAAAT
Source organism: Candidatus Atribacteria bacterium (assembly GCA_030156825.1). Taxonomy (GTDB): domain Bacteria; phylum Atribacterota; class Atribacteria; order Atribacterales; family JASGLU01; genus JASGLU01. The sequence continues at coordinate 8,335 of JASGLU010000070.1, forward strand.
AATAAAAGCCTTTCAAGCTCAAAACAAAGCTTCTTTGATGCTTTCTGAGAAGGATAAAGAGTTAATCACGGTTTTTCCCCAACAAAAATTAGTGGTAGAAGTTGGCACTCGCCATATCACTGGGGTCCAGGTTCCCGAATTTGAAGTTCGAATAGAAGGAGACCCTTACACTTATAGCCTGATCAATACTCCTTCTGAAATTGATCAGGCTTTTGGCTCTTTTTTCCAAGTTTTACCTCGAATAATCCAATTAGCAGAGGCCGAAAAAACAATTGAATTGCTGGCGGTGGAGATTGAAAAAACTCGTCGTCGGGTAAATGCCTTAGAATATATTTTAATCCCCTCACTGGAAGAAACTATTAAATACATCAATCTTAAATTGGATGAATTAGCTCGTTCATCGATAGTTGGTATCATGAGGATAAAAGGATCTTTAAAATAATTTATGATTGCTATTTTATCCGATATCCATGCTAATTTTCCCGCTTTGCGTAAGGTAAGTGAGGAACTGGAAAAGGAAAAAGTTAGCAGTTTAGTGGTTTTGGGCGATATAGTTGGGTATGGGGCCAAACCGGAGGATTGTGTTCAGTGGGTGGTAGAGCACAATGGAGAAGCGGTTATGGGTAATCATGAAGCGGCTTGTGTTGGTAGGTTACCTCTTGATTGGTTTAATCCTTTGGCCAAAGAGGCGATAAGTTGGACTAAACGCCATTTATCTACTTTTAGCCTTGGTTTTTTGAGTGTTCTTCCAGATAAAATAGATAAACATGGATTTTTATGGCTTCACGGTAGCCCCAGCAATCCAATCGAAGAGTATATTGATAACCGGGAAGTAGCACAAGAAATATTTTATAGGTTTCAATTTTGGGTATGTTTTTTTGGGCACACCCACGTAGCTGAAGCTTATCTTCTTCGAGAAGGAAAAGTGGAGAGAGTACCGCTGCTCGCTGGGGGAGAGTTTGAGTTTAACCCCCACACTCGATATTTAGTTAACTGCGGAAGTGTGGGCCAGCCCCGAGATGGGAATCCCCGGGCTAGCTTTGGCTTGTTGGACCCCGGTCAAAGAAAATTAATAGTAAACCGTATTTCCTATCCAGTGGAGGAAGCAGCAGATGAAATCATCACTGCTGGTTTACCAGAAACTTTAGCTTATCGATTGTTTGCCGCTTGGTAAGAATGCTCGTGTCTTAATTACTTTTGGGGAAAGCAATTAATATTAATCCCACTCCTTCTCCTAAAAAGACTCCTCCGTAAGGATAACCGAATAACAGACCCAAAACGGTTCCAATTAGGAAGCAACCAGGTACTATCATAAACCACATTCGCTTCCAGCCCAAAACTAATAAAAGAATTCCAGCTACCATAGGCGCTAAAGAGCGAACAAAACCTACAGCAAGGGCAAGAGGGGGGAAAGCTAAAATTTGAAATACCCCCAAACCTACCATAATCAAGCCAGCAATTAAAAGATCTCTTTCGTTTTTACCGTTTTGGTTGGCCAACTTGGTTTCCTCCTTGGACTTGGATTTTAAGGTGATATTAGTGTAACATATAATTTAGTTTTTGACAGTAAGCTTTTTTGAATTATTTCTTTAGTAGTTTAGCAAATTCTACAGGATAATTATAGGTTGTAGGCTATTTATCTCTTTGAATTGATTAAATTTAAATTTTCTATGCTCACTTTGGTTGACAATATCTTCCCTCTATGCTAAATTATCTCTTGCCTCTTCCCCCAAGAAGAGGGTTGTACCTTGAAAAGTAAATATTCCGCCTACTTCCCAGTAGTTTTAGATATTACTACTACTGGTTGAAGTCAACCAGCAAACGGTCATTAG
>JASGLU010000071.1 GCA_030156825.1 Candidatus Atribacteria bacterium
TTTCCCCCTTGTACCGAGGGATTATTTCCCCTCGGTGTTTTTTCTTTTGTCTTTTATTTTTTGTTTTTTTGTTTACGCCGTAGGCTGTCTGTTTTTCCTCCTCAGTTAGTATTTTATATTTTTCAGTTTTTATGTTTTTAGTCTTTTGGGGGTTATAGGGGGTTTACCCCCTATTGTTCGGTTATAAGGGGGGTGAAGCCCCCATTACTGAGAAAGCGTTTTTCTTTCCTCAGTTATATTTTAATCTTTATCTTTTAATCTTTGTTTTCGGGGGTTATTAGGGGGGTATTTTCCCCCTAATAGTAGGAAGGTGTTTTTCCTTCCTCAGTTAGTATTTATCTTTTTAAGCTTTTTTGTATTTGTTTTCTTCCTTTTATCTTTGTTTTTGGGGGATTATAAAGGGGTCTCCCCTTTATAGTTCGTTATTAGAGGGGCGAAGCCCCCATTATAGTCGTTTATAGGATAAGAGATGTGGTCTCATTGCTGAGGCAGGGGTGGGCAGCTTCAAGTATAAATAATTTCTGAAAGTGCAACCCGTTGCCCTGAGAAAGGATAGAGCCTGTTTTACCTAACACAAGCTAAACAAGCCCTTGACAAAAGCAGACGTTATAGGATAAATTCTAATAAATACTTCTTAAATACTTCTTAGAGAGGGGGGAAGGTCTGCTAAGTTTAATCGCTCTTGTTTATTTAAGATAAGCTTTGATGAGTTGGTGTGAAGCAAGTCTAACGTAAAGCAAAAAAAGAATAAGCGTTTTAAGGAGAGGAGTTTGGATAAGATGAGATCTAAAAAAAGCGTGTTGTTTTTGGGTTTAGCTGTTTTGTTGGTTTTAGCTTTTTCTCTGGTAGCTTTAGCTCAGGATGTAGCTGAGATAGAGAAACAAACTGCTGATGAAGCCTTTGCCGCTTCGGACAAAGGTCAGCCTGACCCGGATTGGGCGGGGAAAAAGTTTACTATTGCCGTTTTAGCTTCTGGCCCAAGGGGCGCTATTTCTGGGCCGCTTTACTTTTGGCGACCTTACTGGGAAGAACTGACAGGGGCTACTTATGATATTGCAGAAATTCCCTTTGGCGAACTGCAGGCCAAGATTTTTACTGATTTGGCTACTGGCACTGGAAATTACGATTGTCTTATAGCTCCCAGTTTCTTCTATGGAGACTATATTGCTAATGACTGGATTATACCAATTGACGATTATTTTGATGATCCTCGAATGCCTAAATGGGATCGGGAATCTATTGCTTTTCCCATTCGAGACCTTCTCCAGTGGGGGGACCATTGGTACGGTTTCAACAATGACCACGATGGCATGGTACTTTACTATCGGAAAGATTTGTTCAACGATCCTGAATGGCAGGCTAAATTTAAAGAAGAGTATGGTTATGACTTACCGGTTCCCCCTACTACCTGGCAGGAAGTGCTGGATATTGCCAATTTCTTTAACGGGAAAGATTGGAATGGGGATGGAACTGATGACTTTGGGATCACAATTCACCTTAAAGTGGGAGAGCAAGGATTCTTTAATTACATTGCCTTAGCGGGTTCTTTTGTTTGTATGCCTGCTCCAGGAGACGATCCGACCAAGATTACTCGTTACCACAACGTATTTTGGTTTGATCCAGAAACTATGGAACCTCTAATCAATACCCCGGGACACGTAAGGGCGCTTGAAGTATTAACTGATTTAACTAAGGCTGGACCATCTGCTATGATTAGTTGGGGTCTGGGAGAAGCTTGGGATATGTTCCTCCGAGGTAATGCTGCTATGTGTTTCACTTTTGGAGACGTGGGCACTCTTTCCCAAGATCCTCGTTCTTCTTCTATCCAAGGCAAACTGGGAGTGGCCCCCATTCCCGGAAGTCGGGAAGTGTATGATTTAGCAAACGAGCAATGGATAACCTTGGATGAGCCTAACTTGGTGGGTAATAAATGTGGTGCTTCCTGGCATGGAGTTATCTCATCTTACGCCGAGGAACCAGATATGATCGCTCACTTTCTTTCCTGGCAGGCTACTCCTGAGATTAACCACTGGAACGTAGCTTGGGGTTGGACTGGAATTGATCCGGGAACCACCTATGATTTCTTAGCGCCAGTGGGTACAGCTACCATAGAAGACTATACTATTACCGGATACGATGCTGAAGACATAACTCAATTTTTAGACGCTTACTATACTCTCTGGTTTGAATATCCAAGAAGCGTGCCCTACCTTAGAATTGCTGGAGCGAGCGACTACATTGAGAGCTTAGATATCCATATGTCAGAAGCTTTAAGTGGCCAGGCTACTCCTCAGGAAGCTTGGAATCGAGCTGCTCAGGATTGGGATAGGATTACCAATCGTCTGGGGAGGGAAGAACAAAAGAAACTTTATCAAGAAGCTATCGGATATGCTCAAGAATAGCAATTTACAAGTATAAATTAAAAAGGGAGAGGGCACCAAGCCCCTCTCCCTTTTTAATAGGGGAGAAGGTGAGTCTAACTTGGAACATAAGAAAAGGACCCCCCTTAAGGAACAAGGCAAAACTTTTTTTATTGCTCCGGCGGTAATTTGGTTGTTGACTTTTACTATTATTCCTCTCATTTATACGGTATATTTAAGTTTTCATAGTTCTCGTTTCCTCCAGGTGACTGGTTTTGTAGGTTTTCAGAATTATATTGATACCTTAACCGATTATCGCTTTTGGAGCGCTTTTCGAGTGACTATTACTTTTGTGGTTTTTAGCGTCTTGATAACTGTAGGTTTAGGGCTGTTGTTGGCTCTTCTTTTTAACCGCCAGATGAGAGGAATTAAGTTCTTTCGGACTATATGCACTACCCCTCTTTTCACCGCCCCTGTAGCTTTAGGGTATATGTTTATGATTATTCTTTATGAAGAGGGAGGACCGATTAACAACTTTCTTCAAGCTTTAGGGTTAAACTCAGTTTCTTGGTTATCTGACGCAAGATGGGCTGTAGTTTCGGTTTTGATTGCTGATACCTGGCAGTGGACTCCTTTTGTATTTTTAGTATTATTAGCCGCTATGCAGGCTTTGCCACGCGAACTTTACGAGGCAGCCAGTTTAGACACCTCGTCCGGATGGGGTATATTTCAACATATCACTTTGCCTTTAATTAGCCCTGCTTTGGGGACGGTATCTATTCTTAGAACGGTAGAGGCTTTTAAAATTTTTGACCTTCCCTTTGCCCTTACCAACGGAGGACCGGGATTGGCTACTCGTACTTTAACTTTTAACGTTTATACTAATGGTTTGCGGGATCAGGATTTAGGTTCGGCTACCGCTACTGCCGTTATTCTGTTGGTAATGGTACTTGTAGTTAGCCTGATCTTTTTTCGGCGATATGGTTCCAACTATGACTGAAAATTGGTGATTGCGCGATGAGTGGGTATAAGAAACATTCTTGGGTTAATATAATTTTGTGGGTTTTGGTGGTAGCAGTTCTGGTGTGGATGATCTTCCCTCTTTACTGGGCAGTTATTACTTCGCTTAAGAAGCCAGCTGATGTTTTTAAATTGGCCTTTATACCTTTTGCCCAATTTGAGCCTACTTTAGATAACTGGCGATCTGAATTTCAATTTCGGGGAAAAGAAATTACTCAGGGTTTGAAAAATTCCTTGATTATTGGTATAGGGGCGGCCTTAATTGCCCTTGCTATTGGGACTTTGGCTGGATATGGATTAGCCCGTTATAAATATCATGGGATGAAAAACCGAGATATTACTATGTGGATTCTTTCTCAGCGATTTTTGCCTCCAGCAGCGGTAGTTATCCCTTTTTTCCTTATATTCAGGACTATCGGTTTAATAGATTCGGTAATAGGTTTGGTTCTGATCAATGCCACTTTTGGTATTCCCTTTGCTGTTTTAATAACCCGGGATGCTTTCCGAGATTTACCGGAGGAAATAGAGGAGTCGGCTCTGGTAGACGGTTGTTCTCGTTTTCAGGTGTTCAGCCGTATTGCCCTTCCTTTAGCTGCACCAGCCTTGGTAGCGGCTGGAATTATCTGTTTTGCTTTTGCCTGGAATGAATTCCTGTTTGCCTTTATTATGTCCTATGCTAAAGCCACACCTATGACGGTAGTTATAGCTGGTACCCAAGATACTCAAGGAATTCAGTTTTGGTACGTAGCTACCCGGATGCTTATGGCTATTGTTCCTCCAACCGTTTTAGCTCTTACCGTTCAGCGTTATGTAGTGCAAGGCCTTACTTTCGGAGCGGTAAAAGGTTAATTTAACCAAGGAGGATTTGACACTGTTTAAGTTGGATGTTATTCTTTTTGAGAGAATACGTTAACGTTAACGCCATGAAAAGCCAAAAATCGAGACCAACTATCAAAGATATTGCAAATATTGCGGGTGTTTCTATAGGTACAGTTGACCGAGCACTTCACAATCGTCAGGGTATTGGTATTCATACCAAGAGTAAGATTCTTACCATTGCCAGAGAAATAGGATACCAGAAAAATAAAGCGGCCAGCGGTTTGAGTAGAAAAAAGCCACTGGTTTTTGCAGCGGTTTTTCCTGAAAAATTACATTATTTTTACGATGATGTGCGTCGGGGTTTTAAAGAAGAGGTAGAAAATTTAAAAGACTTTAAACTTGTTTCGTCCATCCATAGTGTTTGTAGTTTGGGGCATGGCGAGGAAAGGGTCTTGCAAAAACTCTTGCGAGAAGATATCGATGGTCTGGTACTTGTGCCAGGCCACAAAAGTAAGCTTAATCATTTGATTGACCAGTTTGCCGAGCGAGGAGTACCGGTGGTGACCGTTTCTACCGATGCTCCGCGGGGAAAGAGACTAACTTCGGTTTGTGTTGATCCTCGAAAGAATGGAGAGCTTGCAGGAGAACTTCTGGCAAACTTCGTCAGCGGTAGTAAAGTTGCGATAATGGTAGGTTCTCTTGAGATAGAGGATCACTTTCAAAAAGTGGTAGGTTTCAGGGAAGCTTTTTCCTCTTTGTGTCCTGAAGGTGATGTAGTTGCGGTACTTGAAAACCAGGAGAGTGAAATTCTAGCTGCAGAAAACACTAAACAGTTACTGGCGATGTATCCCGATCTTTCCGGTATCTATGTTGCTACAGCAAATTCTGTTGCTGTGTGTAGGGTGCTGGTAGAAAAAGGTGTTTCCCAGAAAGTAAAGGTGGTAACTACCGATCTTTTTGATGAAATCGTTAGTTATCTGCAAAAGGGGGTGATACGGGCTACACTTTTTCAGAATCCATATCGTCAAGGTAGAAAAGCAGTGGAGCTTCTTTTTCGGTTTTTGGTAGAAAAGTATAGACCTAAAAGCCATTACTATTTGGAGCCTATTGTGGTAATGCGGAGCAATCTTAGTTTTTACTATTCAAGTGAAATGGGAGGGTTTAAGGAATGAGAAAATTATGTTTACTGTTAATCGTTGGGATGTTATCTTTATTTGGTTTAGGGGTTGCCCTTACAGCCGAGCTTGATGTATGGTCTTCACCGGATAATGCTGATGCTTTGTATGAGCTTGCACAAGACTTTATGAAGCAACACCCCGAGGTGAAAGTCAAGGTAACACCCCTTTCTTGGGAAGTGCTTTATCCGCGTATTCTGCAAGATATTAGTATTAAAAGTGGTACTTTTGATGTTGCTACCTGGGACTTAATGACTGCTGGTGCCATTGCCCCCGGGTTTCTTGATCTTGAAGCTTTTGCTGAAGCTAACCCTGAATTAGTTGACCCCGATTTTGATGATGACGATTTTCTTCCCACCGCTAAGCATGTGTACGGTTACTGGCAGGATAAGCGTATTGGTTATCCCTTCTATGGAGCGGCTATGTTCTTTTTCTATCGCAAAGATTTGTTTGAAGATGAGGCACTTAGGGCTAACTTTAAGGCAGAATATGGAAAAGAACTTAAGGTGCCTAAGAGCTGGGAAGAAGCGAAAGATATTGCTAAATTCTTCACTAAAAAATTCAACCCCGATTCTCCTACTGAATATGGTATTTCTTTGATGTTCCCTCGTACCCATACCCTGTTTTATATGTACCTGAATTTCTTTGGTCCTTACCGTCGTTCTCCTTCAGGGGTTGAAAAGTTTGGTGAGGTAGACCTTGATTGGGGTGATTATTTCACAGCCGATTACCAGCCCGCTTTCAATTCAGAAGAAGGAGTCAAGGCCATCCAGGATATGATTGATCTAATGGAATACTCTCCTGATCCTCTTGGCTCGGATTATGGGGAAACTCTGGAATATTTTGCTAAAGGGATGGTTGCTATGGTTCCTCAATGGACTGCTTGTTTAGCCAGCTGGGAAGGCGCTCCCGATTTGCAGCCGGTTTCGGATAAAGTAGGCATCGCTCTTATGCCAGGAGGAGCCCCGGTTAGCGGAGGCTGGGGAATTGGAATAAACGATGCTTCGAACAACAAAGTAGAAGCCTTCCAATTTATTCAGTATGCTACCAGTAGGGAAGCCGATAAGTTTCAGTGGCTTAAATATCGGGTAGGTCCGGTCAGACAATCGGTAATTATGGATCCAGAGGTCTTAGCCGATTCACCTTGGTTGGTGGAAGCCTATCTTCCCTCTATTGAGGGAGCATCCCATCGTCCACGAATCCCGGAGGAAGCAAGGTTAGAAGATATTTTAGTAGGAACTATTTCTGAGATTCTTTTGGGACAACGACCTAACACGATTGAAACTTTAAATCTGGTGGCAGAAGATTGGATTCGTCACTTAGAAAAATAAAAAACGCTGTGTTTTTGAATCAGAGCTGGAGGAGTTGCTCCTCCAGCTCTGATTGTTAACTTTTTACCCGCTTGCTAAAGGAGGGAAAGAAGTGCCAACTAAGAGAGGGAGTAGAAAAAAGGCTGCTTTCTTTATGATTTTACCCTTACTTGTCCTTTTTATTGGCCTTACAGTTTACCCATTTGCTTATATGATTTATATGTCTTTTCATGATTATTCTTTAGTCTCTTGGGAAGAGCCAAAGTTTGTTGGATTAGAAAACTATCGAGAGATTTTCCGTGACCGAACTGCTCGCTCAAGCGTGACTTTTACAGTTATCTTGCTGGTAGCTGCCGTTCCTCTTGAGATTCTTTTGGGTATCGGTATTGCTTTTTTGTTTCGAGATACTTTGGGAGAAAAGGTATTCAGGAGTAGTTTGTTAATTCCCATGACTATTCCCCCGGTAGTAGCCGGAATTGCTTGGAAAATGCTTTATAATTATGAATTTGGCCCGGTGAATTATTTTTTGTCCTTGTTTGATTTACCTAAGGTATCCTGGTTGGGTAGCCAGTTTTTTGCTCAATTGGGAGTTATTTTGATCGATGTTTGGCAATGGACTCCTTTTGTATTTTTGATTATTTATGCTGGCTTGCAGTCTATTCCGCGAGATATTGTAGAAGCCAGTTTAGTGGATGGAGCTAGTGGTTGGAATGCTCTGCGCTATATTGAGCTTCCGCTTATTCAACCGTTGATTTGGGTGGCGCTTATCATCAGAGTGATTGATGTACTGAAGATTTTTGACATAGTTTACATGGTGACTTTTGGTGGGCCGGGGTCGGCTACCCATTCTTATAGTTTTTACATTTACAAAGTAGGAGTTTCATTTGGCTGGGATATAGGTTATGCTTCGGCTTTGAGTATAATTCTTTTGCTGGTGATAACACTTTTGGCCAATTTCTTAATAAAGGCTTTGCGTCTGAAAGAAATTTTGGAACTTTAGGAGGAATCGACTATGAGGTGGTTTTTACGAATAATTAAGAGCTTACTTGTAGCTTTAGTCCTCTTTTTCTTTCTCTTTCCGGTATATTGGTTGGTAACTACCGCTTTCAAACAAAGTGAAGATTGGTTTACCTGGCCTCCTTCTTTTTTCCCCAGCACCTGGACTTTGGGTAATTTTTTAGGGCTGGAAGGAGGTTTTTTTGGGAGTGTGACCACCAGTATTTCTACTATTACTCCCTATCTTAGAAATAGTGTGGTAGTGGCTGTTTCTGTAGCCTTAATTTCTACTGCAATAGCGGCTTTAGCGGCTTACGCTATTTCTCGGTATAAAATTGGCGGAATGGGTTTTATTTCTTGGATTATTTCTATCCGAATGTTACCCCCAATTGCTGCTGCCTTACCCCTTTACGTTATTTTTAGTCATCTTCATTTGGTAGACACTTGGTGGGCATTAATTGCTGCCCATCTTCTTTTTACTACTCCCTTTAGTACCTGGATTCTTATCACTTTTTTTAACGATATTCCTCGAGAATTGGACGAGGCAGCCTATGTAGATGGTGCCAGCCCTGGTCAGGCTTTTTTAAAAATTGCCTTGCCTTTGGGAATGCCTGGTCTGGCTGCCTGCGCTACTTTAAGTTTTGTTCAGAGCTGGGGAGAATTCTTAATGGCTTTAGTTTTGACTACCAGCGATAACGCGCAAACTTTACCCATTTACTTAGGAAGGTTTATCACTGGTTGGAGGATAGCTTGGGGGCCATTGGCTGCAGCCGGTCTGGTAACCATGATACCAGTAATTGTCTTTTCCCTGATTATGCAACGATATCTTTTAAGAGGCCTTACTTTCGGAGCGGTAAAAGGCTGAAAATAAGGCCTCTTTTTTCAATATCAGATTAGTTACTTGAGGTTGGAGCGATCAGGTCTTGATAAAGCTTTTCCACCCGGGCTATAACCTGTTCAGTGGATATTCCTTTTTGGTTGGCATACCATACTGCCCCGCCGGCTCCGACTCCTTCTTTGACAAATCCTTTTTCATAATCGGAAAGACCAGGAAAAGGGGAAGAAGAGAAGTTTAAAGGGGCAATGTACGTTTTGACCTTAACCTGGTTGGCTATTTTCTCAAAATGGGCACTTTGATCCTCTATTATATAACGAGTGGTAGCTACGGTAAGTGGCTGTTGATAGCCCATGTTTCTCAGCACCCCGGCTACGGCTAACATCTGAGTTCCACCGGCTAAAACTATTTTGGTTTCTGGTTGACATCCTGCTACCATACCTGCGACTACTACTTGCATCGGGTCTCCGGTAATCTCCACCGCCTCTAAGCCTTTTCCCCTCAGAGATCCCGGTTTCAAGCCATGGTAGAGACTGACTTTTTGCCACACTTCTTCTTTGAGGTGAGTGGGGTTTTGAGGAGAGGCAGAAGAAACCATTCCATCGTACCCCAGAGCCCGTAAAACACAAAAGGCGGTGGTAGTGCCTCCGGGGAGAGATTCGGCTAAGACCATAACTGGTTGGGTCTTGGAGAGCTCTTGTCCTATCAATTTCCCTTTTTGAAAAAGGAAGGAGGCTTCGGGCACAGCCTTTTCTTGTTGGGGATCTTTTCCCACTTGAGCGTGGGTTTCGATATACGGCACTGTCGGTGGGAGGAAAGTGCCGGCTTTTACTATCATCACCGGGAAGTTGGCTTCCAAATAAGAAGCGTGGCTGATGATAGCCGGTGTGGGATGTCCTTCAGGGTCAACCGGTAAAGCATCGATTACTTTTGGTTTTCCCAGCAGAATAACGTCGGCATCGGCGGGAGCGGTGTAGGGAACTAACTGGGGGTTGGAGCCGGCTACCGAAAGCCCGGGGGTGGTAGATAGCTTAGTTCCTCCAATGACCAGAATAAACATGTTGTGTTCCTCCTTTTTCTGATTTTTCCAAAATAAAAAGTCCTCGACCCATAAAAATGAGCCGAGGACTTTACCATCACCCTCTGGCACTTTTTGTGGCAGGTCTTCTGACTTGGGTTCCCAGCTCTTTTCTACCTTCCCGGGGTTAACCAGTGGTATATCTGAAAAGAGCTCCTCCTCACAGCGACGGGTTCGTACCGGTTTTGCACCGGTTTCCCTTTTCACCCCTTAAGGGGCACCACAAAAAAGCACTATTTTCAACTTTTGACTTAGGATAGCACAAGAAAACCAGCTAAGCAAGAGAAAATTGGCTCTATGTCAAATTGTGTGGAAACATTCTCTTGATGGTATGAATCCCAGTAACATCTTTCTCCAGTACACCTCTATATTCCTCAACCCATAAGATATCCTCTTTAGCATCTTAATCTTAGTATTACAGCCTTCTGTATAGCCATTGGTAGTTCTACGATTGAAATAATTTAAAAT